>JAHJNW010000074.1 GCA_018820665.1 Alphaproteobacteria bacterium
CACCGGCCGCTGCCGACGGCCGACGCGACACCCGCCGCCGCCGCTCCCGCCGCCGCTCCCGCCGCGGCCCCGGCCACCGAGGCCGTCGGTCTGCGCCCCGCTCTCGCGCCCGATGTTTCCGCCCCGCTGGACATGCGCCCGATCGACGCCGTGCCGGTGGCTATCGACTCCTGAGGCCTTGAGACGGTATCCGCCTCGCATGGCTGACACCCCGACGACCCCCACCGTCCTGCTGCCCGAGGCGGAGGTCGCGCGCATCGTCGCCGACCTCGCCCGCCAGATCGCCCCGGTCACCGACGACGAGACCGTGGCGGCGGTGCTGCTGACCGGCGGCCTGTGGTTCGCCGCCGACCTGACCCGGGCCCTGGCCCGGATCGGCCGCAACGTCCGTTTCGACGCCCTTTGGCTGGCCTCCTACGGCGACGAGAAGGAAAGCCGCGGCAAGATCGACGTCTACGCCAATTTCCAGCGCCCGATCGCCGGCAAGAAGGTGCTGATCCTCGACGACGTCTTCGACACCGGCCTGTCGCTGGCGGAGGCCGTGCGCATCGCCACCGAGGCGGGCGCCGCCGAGGTCCTCACCTGCGTCTTCGCCAGAAAGCCCTGGCCCCTGCCGCGCGCGCCCGAGCCCGACTTCGTCGGCTGGGACGCCCCCAACCGCTTCCTCGTCGGCTACGGCCTCGACCACGCCGGCGCCCTGCGCGGCCTCCCGGACATCTGCGCGCTGGATTGAGGGAAGGCGGCCGAACCGCTCACCTCCCCATTCGCGAAGGCGAATGGGGAGGACGGTCGATGCGAAGCAGCGACCAGGAGGGGGCGGCTCCGTCAGACGTTGGTTCGCGCCAGACTCACTCGCCCCCTGCGCCGCCCCCTGCGCCGCCCCCTCCTGATCGCTTCGCGATCTGTCCTCCCCATCGGCCTTCGCCGACGGGGAGGTGAGGCCATGACGCTGTGCTGACAATCCGCGAATCTATAGTCTGGTTATCAAACTATTCCACAGTGTAATCAGCGACTTATCATTTTCTCGAACCGTTTTGCCTTGTACAGGGCCGGCCGGCCTTACAATGGCTGCGTCCCCTTCATCGGGACGCCGGTCTTTGACAGCCGAACCGCCGCCCGCGCCGCCCAGGTCCGGGCTTGCGAAACGGACTCTCCGGACTCTTCGGACCCTGTTTTTTGAGTCCGTTTGAGCCTCAGCCCAGCCAGTCGGCCTTCGGCTCCCGGGCCCACATCTCGTCGTACGTCGGCCGCGCCCGCACCACGGCCCAGCGGTCGCCGTCCACCAGCACCTCCGGGACCAGCGGCCGCGAATTGTACTCGCTCGCCAGCACCGCCCCATAGGCCCCCGCCCCCATGAAGGCGACCAGATCGCCAGCTTGCAGGGGCGGCAGCTGACGCTCCCGCGCGAAGACGTCCGTCGACTCGCAGATCGGCCCGACCAGATCGTAGGGTCCGGCCTCGCCCGCCCGCGCCCGCACCGGCACGACCTCGTGGAAGGCGTCGTACAGCGCCGGCCGCATCAGGTCGTTCATGCCGGCGTCCAGCACCAGGAAGCGCCGGCCGTCGCTGCGGGCGTTGACCTGGATGACCCGGCTCAGCAGCACCCCGGCGTTGGCCGCCAGCAGCCGGCCCGGCTCGAACGCCGCCTCGACCCCCAGCCCGTCCAGCACCCGCGCCGCCATGGCGACATAGTCGGCGATCGAGGGCAGGTCGGTCTGGCCGTGATAAGGCACGCCCAGCCCGCCGCCGAGGTCCAGCCGGCTGACCGCCAGCCCGTCGGCCCGCAGCCCCAGCGTCATCTCGCGCAGCGCCCGGAACGCCGCCTCCAGCGGCTCCAGGGTGGTGATCTGGCTGCCGATGTGACAGGCCAGCCCGACCGGCGTCACATGCGGCGAGGCCGCGGCGCGGGCATACAGGGCCGGCGCCTCCTCGGCCGGCACGCCGAATTTGTCGGTCGCCCCGCCGGTGGTGATCCGGGCATGGCCGCCGGCGCCGATCTTCGGATTGACCCGGATCGCGATCTCCGGCGCCGCCCCCTTGGCGGCGGCTACCGCGATCAGCCGGTCCAGCTCGACCGCGCTCTCGACGTTGATCTGCCGCACCCCGGCCTCGATGGCGAAGGCCAGTTCCGCGTCGGTCTTGCCGACGCCGGAAAAGACGATCCGCTCGCCGGGGACGCCCGCCTTGAGCGCCCGCCGGATCTCCCCCTCCGACACGGTGTCGGCGCCGCAACCCAGCCGGGCGAGGGTGGCCAGCACCGACAGATTGGAGTTGGCCTTTACGGCGAAGGCGATCAGCGCCCCGTCCTTGCTGGACCCGCCGAGCGCCGGCCGGTGCGCCTCGACCGCCTCGCGCAGCAGCCGGTAGTGCCGGCTCAGGGTCGCGGTCGAATAGACGTAGACCGGCGTGCCGACGGCCTCGGCAATTGCCTCCAGAGGCGCAGCCTCGGCATGGAGGGCGCCGTCGATGCGGTCGAAATGGTCCAACGGTCTAGCGGGGGCTCGACCCCGAGCCGCCGAACGGGCTCGAGCTGGGTCCGCCGTCGATCGGCGCCTGGCTGGGCGGGCGGTAGACCGTCGCCGGCTCCACCGGCCCGGGGCCGCGCCCGCTCGGCAGGCTGCGCTCCGTGCGTTTGGCCGGCGGCGCGTCCAGATCGGCCATGCGGCCGCAGCCCGCGGCGGAGAGCGCGATCAGGGCGGCGGCGCCCGCCAGAACCAGCTTTTTCATCACAGACGCGTCTTCCACTCGGCGATGCGCGCGCGGACCTGTTCCGGCGCCGTGCCCCCGAAGCTCTGGCGGCTGGCGCAGGAGGCCTCAGGGGTGAGCACCTTGTAAACCGCTTCCGTCACGCCCGCCTCAAGCGATTGCAGTTCGGCCAGCGGCAGTTGCGTCAAATCCACGCCCAGGGCCTCGGCCCGCTTCACCGCCGCGCCGGTGACATGGTGCGCCTTGCGGAACGGCAGGTTCAGCTCGCGCACCAGCCAGTCGGCCAGATCGGTGGCGGTCGAAAAGCCCGACCCCGCCGCCGCCCGCATCCGCTCCGTATTGGGCTGCAGCGCCGAGACCATCGCCGTCATCGCCCCCAGCGCCAGGGTCAGGGCGTCAAACGCCTCGAACACCGGCGGCTTGTCCTCCTGCATGTCCTTGGAATAGGCCAGCGGCAGCCCCTTCATCACCGTCGACAGCGCCACCAGCGACCCCATGATCCGCCCGGTCTTGGCCCGCACCAGCTCCGCCGCGTCCGGATTGCGCTTCTGCGGCATGATCGAACTGCCGGTGGTCAGGTCGTCCGGCAGGGTGACGAAACCGAACTGCGGCGTCATCCACACCACGATCTCCTCGGCCAGCCGCGACAGATGGCCGGCGCAGATCGACGCCGCGGCCAGGCTCTCCAGCGCGAAGTCCCGGTCCGACACCGCGTCCAGCGAATTGCCCATCGGCCGGTCGAAGCCCAGCTCGGCCGCCGTCATCTGCCGGTCGATGGGGAAGGGCGACCCGGCCAGGGCCGCGGCGCCCAACGGGTTCTCGTTCATCCGCGCCCGGGCGTCGGCGAAGCGCGCGGCGTCGCGCCCGAACATCTCGACATAGGCCATCAGATGGTGGCCGAAGGTCACCGGCTGGGCCGGCTGCAGATGGGTGAAGCCCGGCATCAGGTCGCCGGCGTGCTGCTCGGCCCGCGCCAGCAGGGCCGACTGCAGCCCCTTCAGCTGCTCCACCGCCGCGTCGCAGGCGTCCCGCACCCACAGGCGGAAGTCCGTCGCCACCTGGTCGTTGCGGCTGCGCGCCGTATGCAGCCGCCCCGACGGCTCGCCGATCAGCTCGGCCAAGCGCGCCTCGACATTCATATGGATGTCTTCGAACCGGTCGCGGAACGGGAAGGTCCCGCCGCGGATCTCGGCCTCGATGGCGTCCAGCCCGCCGAGGATGGCGTCGGCGTCCGCCTGGGTGATGATCTTCTGGGCCGCCAGCATCCGGCAATGGGCCCGCGACCCGGCCAGATCCTGGGCCCACAGCCGCCGGTCGACGCCGATGGAGACATTGATCGCCTGCATGATGTCCGCCGGCCGTGCGCTGAAGCGCCCGCCCCACATGTCTTGACCTTCCGCGTTCGGAGACGGCTTAACTGTCGCAACGGGGGCGGAAGGCTTGGTCATGAAGGGCTCGAAGGCGGGGGGATTGGTGATCGCGGCCGCGCTGGCGATCGGCGTGATCGCGGGCGCCGGGCTTCTATACGCCAATCGCGACGCCTTCTTCAAAGCCGCAGCGCCCGCGCCGCCGGCCAAAAGCGACCTGGCCCGCTTCGCTGCCGGTTCCCTGACCCGGCTGGAGACGCCCGCCGACACGCCGATGGCGCCGACCTATGTGTTCAATACCCGCGACGGCGCCGACGCGAGCTTCAGCCAGTTCCGCGGCAAGGTGGTGGTGGTCAATCTCTGGGCCATGTGGTGCGCGCCCTGCCGCACCGAGATGCCGACCCTCGCCCGGCTGGACGAAGCCTATCCCGACGACCAACTCGTCGTCCTGCCGATCAACGTCGACGCCACCGAAGACGGCCTCGCCGACGCCCGCAACTTCATCGACGTGCACGAGCCCCTGCCGCTCTACAGCGACATGAAATTCCAGCTGCCGTTCGAACTGCCCGGCGAGGGCAAGATGCCCCAGACCGTGCTGCTGGACCGTCAGGGCCGCATCCGCGCGCACTTCTCCGGCGAGGCCGACTGGGCCAGCCCGGAAGCGCGGGCGCTGATGGACGCCCTGCTGGCAGAGCCCGCCTGACGGCTTATTCGGCGGGTACGCGCTGATCGGTGGTTGGATCGACCGCGCCGGGCCGGCCTTCGGCCGCGGCCTCGGCCTGGTTCTCTTCCAGCTTGTCGGCGACATTGCCCGCGCCTTCCTCGACCGCCCGCGCGGCCTTCATGGCGCCCGATTCGAGGACCTCGCCGGCTTCCGCGGCGACCTCTCCGGCCCGGTCCCCCGCGACCTCGGCATTGGCCTCGGCCTCCTGCTGTTCGGCGGGGGTGCAGGCGGCAACGCCCATGGCGAGAATGGCGGCTGCGGCGGCGATATGGATGCGCATGAAGAGTCCCCTTCGGCGTTGAACCTTCGCCGTGAACGCGGGGAGGGGTGACCGGTTGCGGAAATGGTGGCTGGAGGCGGGCTCGAACCGCCGACCTGTGGGTTATGAATCCACCGCTCTAACCAGCTGAGCTACCCAGCCCCGATCTTCCGGGTCCCGGCGGGAACTGGTCTGTCCGCCGGAAGAGGCGTGCCTATAGAGGGGGCGGCGGGCGGATTCAAGTCGTCGCAGGGGGCAGATGCGTCACATCGTTCCTTGCGGCGCGTTCCGGGAACGTCGAGGTTCGCGGGGCCGTTTCGCCGCCGACCAATGCAAAGGGATTCCCCATGCGCCTGCTCGCCCTCGCCGTCTCCGTCTCCGTCCTGTCGCTCGCCGCCGCCTGCGGGGCCAACGGGCAGAACGCCGATCCGGCGACCCCGGGCGCGCCCCTCGAGACGCGCCCCGCCAACGGCGCCGGACAGGAGCCGGCCTTCCCCGGCCAGACCCGCGCGCCGGGCGTCCGCACCGAGACGGCCTTGTCCCATACGGTGATCGCTTCCGGGCTGGAGCACCCCTGGGGCCTCGCCCTGCTCCCCGATGGCCGCTGGCTGGTGACCGAGCGGCCGGGCCGGCTGCGCATCATCACCGCCGAAGGGGCGGTCGGCGAGCCGATCGCCGGCCTCCCCCGCGTCGACGCGCGCGGGCAGGGCGGCCTGCTGGACGTGGCCGTGGCCCCGGGCTTCGCCGCGGACCGGATGGTCTACTGGAGCTACGCCGAGCCCCGCGACGGCGGCAACGCCACCTCGGTGGCGCGCGGACGCCTGTCTGAGGACGGCGGGCGCATAGAGAATGCCGAGGTCATCTTCCGCGCCCTGCCCACCTACGACGGCGACAAGCATTTCGGCTCGTCGCTCGCCTTCGACGGCGCCGGCCATCTGTTCATCACCCTCGGCGAGCGCTCCGATGCGGCGATGCGACCGCAAGCGCAGGACCTCGGCTCGCACATGGGCAAGACCATCCGCATCAACGCCGACGGCTCGGTTCCGCAGGACAATCCCTTTGTCGGCAGGGCCGGGGCTCTGCCGGAAATCTGGTCGCTGGGTCACCGCAACGTCCAGGGCATCGCCATCGCCGGCGATCAGGTCTGGACGGTCGAGCACGGCGCCCGCGGCGGCGACGAGATCAATCTCGACCAGGCGGGTCTCAACTACGGCTGGCCTGAGGTCACCTATGGCGTCGAATATCGCGGCACGCCCATCGGCGAGGGCGTGACCGCCCGCGAAGGCATCGAACAACCCGTCTACTATTGGGATCCGGTCATCGCCCCCGGCGGCATGGCCGTCTACGACGGGGCCATGTTCCCCGCGTGGCGGGGCAATCTGCTGGTCGCGGCGCTGAAGGAAAAGCACATCGCCCGGCTGGTGCTGGACGGGAACCGGGTCGTCGGCGAGGAACGGTTGCTGACCGATCTCGGCGAGCGGGTGCGCGACGTCGCTGTCGGCCCCAACGGCGCGGTCTGGGCGATCACCGATGAGGCCAACGGCAAGCTGGTGCGTCTGGCGGCGCGCTAGTCGCGCAGCAGCTCGTTCACGCCCGTCTTCGCCCGCGTCTGGGCGTCGACCCGCTTGACGATCACAGCACAGTACAGCGACGGGCCGCCGTTCGGATCGGGCAGTGATCCCGGCACCACCACCGAATACGCCGGCACCTCGCCGCGGAAGACCTCGCCGGTCGCCCGGTCGACGATCTTGGTCGAGCCCGACAGATAGACGCCCATGGCCAGCACCGCGCCCTCGCGGACGATGACGCCTTCGGCCACCTCGGCCCGGGCGCCGATGAAACAGCCGTCCTCAATGATGGTCGGATTGGCCTGCAGCGGCTCCAGCACCCCGCCGATGCCGGCTCCGCCGGACAGGTGGACGTTCTTGCCGATCTGGGCGCAACTGCCGACCGTGGCCCAAGCGTCGACCATCGAGCCTTCGTCGACATAGGCCCCGATGTTCACGAACGACGGCATCAGCACGACGTTCCGGCCAATATAGGCCCCTTGGCGCACGATGGAGCCCGGAACCGAGCGGAAGCCGGCCTCCTTGTAGTGGTTGGCGGTCCAGTCGCCGAACTTGTTCGGCACCTTGTCCCACCACGGGCCCACGCCCGGCGCATGGCTGGCCGGGCCGCGGTCGCCGCCCCGCACGATCTCGTTGTCGTTGAGGCGGAAGGACAGCAGCACCGCCTTCTTCAGCCACTGGTGGGTCGTCCAGACGCCGTCGTCCCCGCGCGAGGCGACACGCGCCTCGCCGGCATCCAGCAGGTCGAGAGCCTGTTCGACCGCCTTGCGAACCTCGCCATGAGTCGAGACGGAAATGTTGGCGCGATCCTCCCAGGCCGCCTCAACGACGGCCTCCAGATGCGCGCGATCAGTTGTGACGGTGGCGGTCATGCGGCGGCGTCCCTGAACGTCAGTCCGGTGAGAAAATCCACGAGATCCGGCGCCACATGGTCGATGTGGTCGCCCAACGGTTTACCGTGGCCGTCGCCGATCAGGATCGTCGCCATGCCCAGGGCCTTGGCGGCCTCGAGATTGCGCGGCGTATCCTCGAAGAAGGCGGCGGAGCGCGGTTCGAACCCGAACCGCTGGATCATGCGGCGATAGGTCGATGGCTCGGGCTTGGGCGTCAGGTCCGCGTCCTCAATGGCGAAGACCCCGTCGAAACAGTCGGTCACGCCCAGCCGGTCCAGCACCCGCCCGGCGTACTCCCGCGCGCCATTGGTGAAGACGAACCGCCGCCCGGGCAGGCGCAGCAGCTGATCTCGCAGCCTCGGGTTCGGCTCCAGCGCGTCCATCGGCACATCGTGGACGTCGTGCAGGAAATGCTCGGGTTCGATCGTATAGTTGGCCATCAGGCCGGCGAGGGTGGTGCCGTGCTCGTCGAGAAATTGCCGCTGCAGCACGCTGGCGGAGTCCGGATCCAGCCCCACCGCCTCGACGACGTAGGCGTTGATGCGCGCCTGGACCAGCGGCATCAGCCCCTGATCGCGCGGGTAGAGGGTGTCGTCCATGTCGAACACCCAGGCCGTGACATGGGACAGATCGATCAAGACGCCTTCACCAAGGTGCCGGCGCCGTGTTCGGTGAACAGTTCCACCAGCATGGCGTGCGGACGGCGTCCGTCGAGGATGACCACGGCCTCGACGCCGTCGCGCACCGCGGCCATGGCGGTCTGCAGCTTGGGGATCATGCCGCCGGTGGCGACGCCGTCCTCGATCAACTTTGAGGCTTCGCCCACCGTCATCTGGCGAATGATCTCCCCGTCGGCGCCCTTGACCCCGCCCACGTCGGTCAACAGCAGCATCCGTTTGGCGTTGAGCGAGCCTGCGATGGCCCCGGCGACGGTGTCGGCATTGACGTTGAAGGTCTGGCCCTCCTCGGTGACGCCGATCGGTGCGATGACCGGGACCCAGTCGGCGTCGGATTCCAGCAGGCGAACCACCAGCTTGGGGTCGACCCGGGTCGGCTCCCCGACGAAGCCCAGATCGACCTCGTGCTCGATCATGCTGTCCGGATCGCGCTTGGTCCGCCGGGTCTTCTCCACGGTCAGCAGACCGGCATCCTTGCCGGACAGGCCGATGCCGCGCACGTCCGCCTTGCGGCCGGCCATGGTGATCCAGTGGGCGATCTCCTTGTTCACCGCGCCGGACAGGACCATCTCGGCGACCTGCATGGTGTCAGCGTCGGTGACCCGCAGCCCGTCGACAAAGCTGGACTTGACCCCGGCTTTGTCGAGCATGGCGCTGATCTGCGGTCCGCCGCCGTGCACCACCACCGGATTCACGCCCATCAGCTTCAGCAGGACGACATCGGCGGCGAACTGCTTCGCCACGGCGCTCTCGCCCATGGCGTGGCCGCCGTATTTTATGACCACGGTCTTGCGATCGTATATCTGGATATACGGCAGGGCCTCGGCCAGCGTCTTCGCCGTGTCCCAGCCGCGATCTTCGGATTGCCGTTCTGTCTCGTCCATGCCGCGGGTCCGTAATGCCAAGCCACGGTCGTGTCATCATGAAACCGGACCCGCACTGGCCCGTTCCGGCCTGATGAACGAACATGACATCGACGATCGGGACTTGACCCCGTCCGATCCGGCCGAGCCTGCGTCCCTGCAGCATGCGGATGCCACCCTGTGCGCCGAATGCCTCGGCGCCGGGGCGCTTCCGTCCGGCGAGACCTGTCCGGTCTGCGAGGGAACAGGAAAGGCGACGAACCGCCATGGCGGCGGCTAGCCGCTGTTCCCCTCATGTGGCTTGGCGCCGTCTTGGCGAAGTGTGTCAGCGGCGTCGCGATCAGGAAATCCCGACGTGCATCCTCGATCCGGGCGGCCGGCTCACAATGGGTTGTGATGCCCCTGTAGCTTAATGGCCACGTTTTTGACTGTTCGCCTTCTCTGTCTCGACCTGCGCCAGCGGTACTGTTATGAGGTCGACAAGCGGCGAATCTTGCGCCGGCTTAAGAAACTTAATTTGGGCTGCGGAGGGCCTCCACCCATGCGCGTAAAAACTCTCATTCTGGCGACCAGCGCCGCCGGGGCTCTGGCCCTGTCGGCCGGCGCTGCGTCCGCCGATCCTAACGGCTGGTATGGCGCGATCGACGCCGGCTACCACACGGTCGAAGACCTGAAGATGGCTTCCCAAAACCCGGGTCCCGACTTCGAATTTGAAGTCGACAACGACTGGGCCGGGTTTGCGCGTCTGGGCTACCGGTTCACGCCGAACTGGCGTGTCGAGCTTGAAGGCGGCTATCGCCAGGGCGAACTTGGCGCCGTGATCAACCCGGACGGATTTGTGCCGTGGGGTATCTGCAATGTCACGCCGGCGGCGGGCGACTGCAACGCGCCGGACGGCGAAGTCACCGCCACGACCCTGATGGTCAATGTCCTGTATGACTTCGGCAGCGCCAATTCGACGGTGCGTCCGTTCCTCGGTCTTGGCGCGGGCGCGGCCCGGATCAACACCGAGTTCGTCGGCACATTCTCGGGTGCTCGCACGACCGTCGTGGCTGCAGACGACAGCTCGCTGGAGCTCGCGGCCCAAGCCATCGCCGGCGTCGCCTGGGCGCTGAGCGACCGCGCCAGCCTGGACGTCACCTATCGTTACCTGGCGACGAACATGGAGTTCGACAGCTCGGTCTCGGTGCCGGCCAACGCCTGGATGGGCGGTCCCTTCGCTGGCCGCTACGACGACAGCCACTCCGTCAGCCTGGGTCTGCGCTATGCGTTCGGCGCGGCCGAGCCGGCCTATGTCGCTCCGCCG
>JAHJNW010000075.1 GCA_018820665.1 Alphaproteobacteria bacterium
CCGCTATCTCGCCTACGCCCTGTCGACCATCACCAACCGCGCCCTGCCGGACGTGCGCGACGGCTTCAAGCCGGTGCACCGTCGCATCATGTACGCCATGCACCAGATGCGGCTGAACCCGCAGGCGGCGGCGCGCAAATGCGCCAAGGTGGTCGGCGAGGTCATGGGCGGCTACCACCCGCACGGCGACGCCTCGATCTATGACGCCCTGGTCCGCCTGGCGCAGGACTTCTCGCAGCGCTATCCGCTGGTCGACGGCCAGGGAAACTTCGGCAATATCGACGGCGATAACGCCGCGGCCATGCGCTATACCGAGTGCAAGCTGACCGCCGCCGCCGTCCTGCTGATGGAGGGCATCGACCAGGACTCGGTGGACTTCAAGGCCACCTATGACGATCAGGACGAAGAACCCATCGTCCTGCCGGCCGGCTTCCCCAACCTGCTGGCCAACGGCTCGTCCGGCATCGCCGTCGGCATGGCCACCTCGATCCCGCCGCACAATGTCGGCGAGCTGATCGACGCCTGCCACCTGCTGCTGGAACGCCCCGACGCCACGACCGAGGAACTGGCGACTATCGTCCCGGGCCCCGACTTCCCCACCGGCGGCGTCGCCGTCGAGGGCCACGCCTCCATCCTCGACGCCTATGAGACCGGCCGGGGCGGGGTGCGCCTGCGCGCCCGCTGGGAGACCGAGGACCTTGGCCGCGGCGTCTGGCGCATCATCGTCACCGAAATGCCCTATCAGGTGCAGAAGTCGAAGCTGATCGCCGACCTCGCCGACCTGATCGAGCTCAAGAAGGCGCCCCTGCTGGGCGACGTGCGCGACGAGTCGGCCGAGGACATCCGCCTGGTCATCGAGCCGAAGAGCCGCACGGTCGAGCCCGAGGTGCTGATGGAGAGCCTGTTCAAGCTCTCCGATCTCGAAATCCGCTTCCCCATCAACATGAACGTGCTGGACGCCACCGGCACCCCGCGCGTCATGGGTCTCAAGGCCTGCCTGCAGGCCTTCCTCGATCACCGTCGCGAGGTGCTGGTCCGCCGCGCCCAATGGCGTATCGAGCGGGTCGAGAAGCGTCTGCACCTGCTGGAAGGTCTGAGGATCGTCTTCCTCAACCTCGACGAGGTGATCCGCATCGTCCGCGAGGAGGAACAGCCCAAGGCGGTTCTGATCGCCCGTTTCGGCCTGTCGGAACTCCAGGCCGACTTCATCCTCGACACCCGGCTGCGCCAGCTGGCGCGGATCGAGGAAATGACGATCGAGAACGAATACAAGGCGCTGGCCGAAGAACTTGCCGCGCTGCAGTCGCTGTCGTCCTCCCCGGCCAAACAATGGAAACAGGTCGGCAAGGACCTTGAGGCCGTGCGCAAGGCGATGGTCTCGCCGCGTCGCACCACCATCGCCGAGGCCGTCGACTCCTCGGCCATCGCCTCGATCGAGGCCTTCATCCCGCGCGAGGCCATCACCGTCATCCTGTCGGAACGCGGCTGGATCCGTGCCGCCAAAGGCAAGGTCGAGGACCCGTCCGAGCTGAAGTTCAAGGAGGGCGACAGCCTCGCCTTCCTCGTCCCCGGCTATACGACCGACAAGCTGCTGGTCGCCGCCTCGGACGGCCGCATCTTCACCGTCGGCGCCGACAAGCTGGCTTCCGGCCGCGGCCATGGCGAGCCGCTGCGGCTGATGATCGACCTCGACGAGAAGGCCGGGATCGTCAATCTGCTGATGCACCAGCCCGGCGGCAAGCTGCTGATCGCCTCGAAGGCCGGCTACGGCTTCATCGCCCCCGAGGACGACCTGCTGGCCCAGAAGCGCGGCGGCAAACAGGTGCTGAACGGCGAGATGCAGGCCGCCCTGCGCGTCGCGGGCGACCACGTCGCGACCATCGGCGACAACATCAAGGCGCTGATCTTCCCCCTCGCCGAACTGCCCGAGATGGGCCGGGGAAAGGGCGTCAAGCTGCAGAGCTACAAACAGGGCGGCCTCGCCGACGTCACGGTGTTCGACAGCGCCCACGGCCCCGAATGGGTCGATGGCGGCGCCCGCCGCCGCAACTGGCCCGATTGGAAGGACTGGCTCGGCAAACGCGCCGGGGCAGGGCGGCAAGGGCCGCGGGGGTTGAGGAAGTTCCGATGACGCCGATTTCACTATCGAGCGCCGCCCCGGCGCCCGATAACCGCTGAACGGCCGATCATCGGCCGAGGTTGGAGACCGCCATGCTGACCACCCTGATCGTCATCGCCGTCATCGTCGCCGTCGTTCTGTTCGTCGTCGTCGGCGCCTACAACAAGCTGGTCGCCCTGGACCAGCGCGCCGACCAGTCGTTCGCCGACATCGACGTCCAGCTGAAGCAGCGCCAGGACCTGATCCCCAATCTGGTCGAGACGGTGAAGGGCTACGCCACGCACGAGCGCGGCACCCTCGACGCCGTCACCCAGGCCCGCGCCGCCGCCGCCGGCGCTGCGTCGGTCAATGACAAGGTCCAGGCCGAGAACATGCTGACCGCCTCGCTGGGCCGGCTCTTCGCCGTCGCCGAGGCCTATCCGGACCTCAAGGCCAACACCAACTACCTCGAACTGCAGCGCGAGCTGTCGGACATCGAGAACAAGCTGGCCGCCGCCCGCCGCTTCTTCAACAATGCGGTCTCCGAGTTCAACGCCGTCCGCCGCCAGTTCCCGACCGTCCTGTTCGCCGGCATGGTCGGCTTCGGCTCGGACAAGCCCTTCTTCGACGTCGGCGAGGGCGATCGCGCCGCCATGACTGCGGCGCCGCCCAAGGTCAGCTTCACGGCGTAAGGGGCTGAATTGATGGCCGCTGTCGGTCTTCAGACCCACATCTGGGCGAACAACACGCGTTCGATCCTGCTGCTCGCCGGCTTCCCGGTGCTGATGGTCGGGATCATCTACGGCGTCCAGCTCATCCTCATGGGCCTCGGCTTCCTGCCCGGAAACGGGCGGGGGCTGGGCGACGACATGGCGCTCGCGGCCTCTTGGCTGGGCGGGACCATACCCCTGGCCCTCGGCGTCGCCGCCGTCTGGTTCGCCATCTCCTACTTCGGCAGCCAGGCCATGATCGACGCCATGACGGGGGCCCGAAAGGTTGAGAGGAAGTCTGAGCCCGACCTCTACAACCTGCTGGAAAACCTCGCGATCTCGCGCGGCCTGCGCACCCCGACCCTGCGCGTCATCGACAACGACAGCCTCAACGCCTACGCCACCGGCCTGCACGAGGGTCAGTACAGCGTCACCGTCACCCGCGGCCTGGTGAACACCCTGACCCGCGACGAGCTCGAGGCCGTGCTGGCCCACGAACTGACCCACGTCATCAACAAGGACGTGCGCACCATGGTGATCGCTTCGATCTTCGCGGGCATCATCAGCGTCATCGCCGAGATGGTTTTTCGCGGCCTGATCTACTCCCGCGGCGGCGGCCGCAAGGACAATAAGAACGCCGGCCCGTTGATCCTGATCGGCGTCGCCTTCGCCGTGGTCGGCTTCGCCCTGGCGATCGTCATCCGCATGATGCTCTCGCGCACCCGTGAGTACGTCGCCGACGCCGGCGCGGTCGAACTGACCAAGAATCCCGACGCCATGATCTCGGCCTTGCGTAAGGTCGAGGGCCGCTCGTCGCTCAAGGGGCCGGACGAGCTGCAGCAGCTGTTCCTCGACAACCAGCCGGACGGTGTCGGTCTCGAAGGCCTGTTCGCCACCCATCCGTCGATCCAGAAACGCGTCGACGCCCTGGTCAAGTTTGGGGGAGGGGTGGACCCGGGGCCGTGGACGGCCATCGAGGCGGCCTCGCCCTACGAGACTTCTGTGCCTATGACGGGCTAGGCAGCCGCTCCCAACCCATCCGGGTCAGCTGCTCCAGCGGCCGGAACCCGGCCTTGTAGTCCATCTTCTTCGAGCCCCGGACCCAGTAGCCCAGATAGACGAACGGCAGCCCGACCATCGCCGCCTGCCGGATGTGATCCAGAATGGCGAACCGGCCGAGGCTGCGCCCCTCCAGCGCCGGATCGAAGAAGCTGTAGACCATCGACAGCCCGTCAGAGAGCAGGTCGGTCAGGCAGACCCCCACCAGATCCCCCGGCCCGCCGTCGGGCGAGGGCAGGCGGTACTCGATCAGATGGGTCCGCACCGCCGTATCCTCGACCATGGCGACATAGTCGAGCCAGCTCATCCCGCTCATGCCGCCGCCCGGGTGGCGCCCCTGCAGATAGCGCCGCAGCAGGTCGAACTGCTCCATCGTCGCCTCGGCCTCGACCAGATCGCGCGTCAGGTCGGCGTTGCGCTTCAGCACCTTCCGCTCGGACCGCGAGAACAGGAACTCGGGCACCGGCAGCCGCACCGAGACGCAGGCGTCGCAGCCTTCGCAGGCCGGGCGGTAGGCGATGTTCTGGCTGCGCCGGAAGCCGGCTTGGGTCAGCTCATCATTGACATGCGCCCCCTCGCTGAACGGCAGGTTGGCGAACACCTTCCGCTCCGTCTGCCCTGGCAGATAGGGGCAGGGGGCGACCGAGGTCATGTAGAAGCGAAGCTGACGCGTGGGGACGAACTGGGTCACGAGGGACAGCTCCCTCCCCAATTCCGACGACAATTTGGCGACCGTCTCGACATGGGACGATCTGGCCCTGCGCCGGTCCGCGCCGCAAGCCTCTTCGCCCGACGCATGTGCGACGGGCCCGCGGTCACAGGCTGGTGTCCGTCGGCAGCACCGGCGCCTCGCGCAGCAGCACGATGGCGATCCGCCGGTTGCCGGCCAGCGACGGGTCGTCCGGATACAGCGGGTCCGAGCCCGCCTTGCCCGATACTTGGTAGACCCGGTCCGGGTCGACGCCGGCGGCCTGCAGCACGAGTCGCGAGGCGTTGGCGCGCTCCGAGGACAGGCTCCAGTCGTTCGGCCCGCTGGCCCGGTTCGACCCCGCCGCCGCCGAGGTGTGGCCGGTCACCGAGATACGGTTGGGCAGCTGGGTGATGACCCGAGAGACGGCCCGCAGCAGCAGCTGGGCGCGGGCGTTCGGCCGCGACGAGTTCTGCTCGAACATCGACCGGCCCTCCTGATCGACCAGCTGGATGCGCAGGCCTTCCGGGGTCTGGTCGATGATCAGCTGTTTCGACAGCTCGGCCAGCTCCGGCATCGACTGCATGGCCTGACGCAGCGATTCCGCCGCCGACGAGAACTCGGCCGCCTCGCGCCGGGCGATCTCATCGCGCAGGGCCGCCTCGCTGGCGGCGGCGAGGTTTTGGCTCTGGCCGGCGTCCTGCGGCGCGTCGGGCGGGGCCTCCGGCGCCAGCTCGCTGATGATGGACTGGGAGCCCGAACCCTTGGAGCCGTCGTCCCCCAGCGAAGTTCCGCCCAGAATGCCGCCCGATCCCGAGGTCGTCGCCGAGACGCTGGCCGGGGCGAAATATTCGGCGATGCCCCGCTTTTGCTCCGGATCGGTCGTGTTGATCAGCCACATCAGCAGGAAGAAGGCCATCATGGCGGTGACGAAGTCGGCATAGGCCACCTTCCACGCGCCACCGTGGTGGCCGCCGCCGACGACCTTCTTGACCTTCTTGATGAGGACCGGACGATCGCTCAGGGACATCGGGGGAGACTCGCCAGACTTCTACGTTCGCCCCAGAGTCAGCTGCGGGCGTTAAGAACCCGTTTGCGATAAACGTCCGGTCGGCGGGCAGCCGGGACGGTCGCTTGCGGATTCCGAACTTGCCGGGCGTCCGACCCTCGCCTAGTCGTGCCGGGTGACCCGTTCAAATGCGCCCGACGCCTTCGACATTCCCGCCTATCGCCGGGCTCTGGGCGGCTTTGCGACCGGGGTCTGCGTGATCACGGCCCATACGGATGAGGGCCCGTTCGGCATCACCGTAAACTCCTTCACCTCGGTTTCCCTGCAGCCGCCGCTGATCCTGTGGTGCCTCGATCGCGCTTCCTGGCGGCACGACGCCTTCGCCAGCGCCGACCGGTTCGCGGTCCATGTGCTGCCGGTCGAGGACCGGGAGATGTCGGATCGCTTCGCCTGGGGCGTGTGCCGCCTGTCGGAGGAAGAGTTCGACAGCTCCAGCCCCGAGCCGCCGCGCCTCAAGAACGCCCTGACGCGGCTGGACTGCCTCGCCAGCGAACGCATCATCATGGGCGATCACCTGACCATCGTCGGCGCGGTCCAGCGCTTCGAGACCCGTCCCGGCGACGCCCTGACCTACTACCGCGGCCGCTACGGCGCCGCGCCCGAACCCGCGACTGAGGACAAGGCATGAAGATCGGCTTCGCAGGCCTCGGCGTCATGGGCGGACCGATGGCGCGCCATCTGGTCGAGGCCGGTCACGATGTCGCCGGCTTTAACCGCTCGCCGGACAAGGCCCGCGCCTGGGCCGAGGCGACCGGCGGCCGCTTCGCCGCGACGGTGGGGGAGGCGGCCGCCGGCGCCGGGCTCTTCATCCTGTGCGTCGGCAATGACGACGACGTGCGCGAGGTCGTCGCCGCGGCCCTGCCGACACTGGCGGCCGGCGCGGTCATCGTCGATCACACCACCACCTCGGCCCGTGTCGCGCGCGAGATGGCCGGTCTTGCGGCGGGGCAGGGGGCCTTCTACATCGACGCCCCCGTCTCGGGCGGCCAGGCCGGGGCCGAGACCGGTCAGCTCAGCGTCATGGCCGGTGGCGACGCCGACGCCCTGTCCCGGATCGAGCCCGTCCTCATGCACTACGCGAAGGCGGTGAAACTCATGGGGCCCCCGGGCGCGGGCCAGTTGACCAAGATGGTCAACCAGATCGCCATCGCCGGGGTGGTCCAGGGGCTGGCCGAGGCCATCCATTTCGCCCAGTCGGCCGGTCTCGACACGGACGCGGTCTATGACGCCATATCGAAAGGCGCGGCCCAGTCGTGGCAGATGGACAATCGCTGGAAGACGGCCGCCGCCGGCCAGTTCGACTTCGGCTTCGCCGTCGACTGGATGCGCAAGGATCTGGGTCTGGTGCTGGACGAGGCCCGGGCCAACGGCGCGCGGCTGGAGCTGACCGTCCTGGTCGACGGCTTCTATGCCGAGGTCCAGGACATGGGCGGATCGCGCTGGGATACGTCCAGTCTGGCGGCGCGACTCCAGCGGTCCTGAGGTCCGCACGAAGGCTTGCATCTGCGCAATCGAACCCCTTAGGCTCCGCCCGCCGTCATGGCAGGGGAGTCGTCGAATGAAACGCTTGGTCGCCGCTTTCGTGATCGCCCTGACCGCGGCCGCGCCCGTCGCCGCCGTAGCCCAGGACTATGGCCGCTACAGCGACACCGCCGCCGCCAGCGAACTGGCCCGCATCGCCGAGGTCGAGATGGCGGTGATGACGCCGATGCGCGACGGCGTCGGCCTGGCCACCAACGTCTACCGGCCGCGCGATGCGACGGGACCCCTGCCGACCATCTTCTGGAAGACGCCCTACAACGAGCTCGCCTACAGCGCCGCCACCACGCGCCGGGCCCTGGGCGCGGTCAGCCGCGGCTATGCCTTCGTGGTCCAGAACGAGCGTGGCCGGTATTTCTCGGGGGGCGACTACGAGATCCTCGGCTATCCCCAGACCGACGGCTACGACGCCCTGAGCTGGATCGCGGCCCAGCCGTGGTCGAACGGCAAGGTCGGCACCCTGGGTTGCTCGTCCTCGGCGGAGTGGCAGCTGGCCCTGGCGGCGCAGAACCATCCGGCCCACGCCGCCATGGTGCCCCAGGCCTCCGGCGCCGGCATCGGCAAGGTCGGCCGCTTCCAGGAACAGGGCAACTGGTACACCGGCGGCGTCCCCCGCAATCTGTTCTTCATCTGGCTGTACGGCGTCGACAATCCGCTGCGGGCGCAGATCCCCGCCGACATGGACCAGGCCACCCGCGCCCGAATCGTCCGCTACAACGACCTCGACGCCGACAAGCCCGATATCGACTGGAAGACCCAGATCAAACACCTGCCGGTCAGCGAACTGCTGTCCTCGCTCGGCGAACCCCGCGGCACCTTCGAGGAACTGATCGCGCGCGAGCCGAACGACCCGGCCTGGCGGGAAGGGGGCCTGTATCACGACGACATGGGCTGGGGCGTGCCGGCCCTGTGGTTCAACAGCTGGTACGACGTCTCCATCGGCCCGAACTTGGAACTGTTCAACCATGCCCGGCAGACGAGGCAGGATGGCGAAGCCGCCGACAATCAATATGTCGTGGTCGGACCGAACAACCACTGCGCCTTCGCCCGCCTCGGACCGGACTTCAAGTCGGGCGACCGCGATCTGGGCGACGCCAGCTTCGACAGCGAGGCCCTAGTCTACGCCTGGTTCGACCGTTGGCTGAAGGGCGAGCGTCAGGCCTTCCCGGCGTCCACGCCGCACGTCCAGTATTTCACCATGGGCGAGAACCGCTGGCAGTCCAGCGAGCACTGGCCGCCGCGCGGCGTGCGCACGGTGCGGATGTATCTGCGCTCGGACGGCGCCGCGAACAGCCTGAACGGCGACGGTCGGCTCAGCCTAGAGGCGCCGCCGGCGACCGAAGCGCCCGACCGCTACCGCTACGATCCGATGAATCCGGTCCAGACCATCGGCGGCGGCGACTGCTGCAACGGCGGCCTGGTTACGGCCGGCGCCTTTGACCAGCGCCCGATCGAGGCCCGCAACGACGTCCTGGTCTATACGTCGGAGCCGCTCACCGAGCCTCTGGAGGTAACGGGCTTCATCGAGGCGGTGCTCAAGGTGTCGTCCTCGGCCCCGGACACCGACTTCGCCGTCAAGCTGGTTGACGTGGCGCCGGACGGCACGGCCTACATCCTCGGCGACACCATCTTCCGCGCCCGCTACCGCGACGGCTACGACCGGCCGACGCTGCTGGTTCCGGGTCAGGTGGCGACCGTCCGGCCAACACCGATGACCACCAGCAACACCTTCCAGCCGGGTCACCGCATCCGGGTTGAGGTGACCAGCTCGAACTTCCCGAAATTCGTGCGCAACCTGAACACCGGCGGCGCCAACGAAACGGAGAGCGAGGGCGTGGTCGCCGATAATGTTCTGCACCATGCCGGCGATGACGCGTCCTATATCGAGCTGCCTGTGGTTTATTGAGACAACGGAGCCACTTACGGATTCTTCCTCCCACCTCACAAGATGCGTTATTTCACATAATATATCTTAGGCGTGTACCGGGTCGTGTTTTCAGACCTCGCCAATCCGCTCCCCTCGCGCTACGGATTTGCACGGACAAGGAGCACCCATGGCGGGCCTGAAGGACAAGCGCGGTTTCATCGACAAGGACCGGCTCGACCTGTCCGAGCGCCAAGCCGTGGAATACTGGATGAAGCGCTGGGGCGTCACCCGCGACCAGATCACCGCCGCCCACCGCAAGGCCGGCCGCATGGTCAAGGACATCGCCGCGGAGCTGGGCAAGAAGCGCTAGCGACCCGCGGCGGCTGCCGCGCTTACGTCACAGGTGCAGCACCCGCTCGTAGGCGTCCAGCGACGCCTCGTGCATGGCTTCGGACATGGTCGGGTGCGGATAGACGATGCCGTGCAGGTCCTCCTCCGTGGCCTCCATGGCGATGGCGGTGACATAGCCCTGGATCATCTCGGTGACCTCGGCGCCGATCATATGGGCGCCGATCAGGGCGCCGGTCTTCGCGTCGAAGATGACCTTGACGAAGCCTTCGATCTCGCCGGCCGCCACGGCCTTGCCGTTCACCCGGAACGGGAAGCGGCCGATCTTCACCTCGCGCTTCGCCTCGCGGGCCCCCTGCTCCGTAACCCCGACCGAGGCCACCTGGGGCTGGGCGTAGGTGCAGCCGGCGATGGGCGAGTTCACGTTCGGGCTCTTGAAGGCGGCGATGTGCTCGGCGGCGTGGATGCCTTCGTGCGAGGCCTTGTGCGC
This sequence comes from Alphaproteobacteria bacterium, assembly GCA_018820665.1. Lineage (GTDB taxonomy): Bacteria > Pseudomonadota > Alphaproteobacteria > Caulobacterales > Caulobacteraceae > Brevundimonas. Next base: position 9,869 of record JAHJNW010000075.1, read on the forward strand.
CAGCCACGGCGCGCCGGCGCAGTCGCCGATCGCGTACAGCCCCTTCACATTGGTCTGGCAGTGACCATCGATGGTGATGTGGCCGCGGTCCATGTTGACGCCCAGCGCCTCCAGGCCGATGCCGTCAGTGTTGGCGGTGATCCCAACCGCCGAGATGCAGACCTCGGCTTCCAGGGTCTCGGCCTTGCCGCCGGCCTCGATGGCGACCTGGACCCCCTTCCCGCCCTTGGACACTTTGGTGACCTTGCAGCCGGTGCGGAATTTCAGGCCGCGCTTCTCGAACGCCTTTTGAGCGGCCTTGGAGACTTCCTCATCCTCGACCGGCATGATCCGGTCGACCGCTTCCACGATCGTAACATCGGCTCCCAACGCTCTGTAGAAGCTTCCGAATTCGACACCAATGGCGCCCGATCCAATGACCACGATCGACGCCGGCATGCGCTTCGGCGCCATCGCTTCGCGATAGGCCCAGATGCGATCGCCATCCGCCTCAAGCCCGATCTGCGGGATAGTCTTGGCGCGCGCCCCGACCGCCAGAATGACCGCCTTCGCCTCAACCGTGCGCGAACCGCCGGCCTTCAGGTCGATGACCACCTTTGGGGCGTTTGCGCCCTTCTCCAGCTTCGCCGTCCCCTCGATCACTTCGATCTTGTTCTTCTTCATCAGGAAGGTGACGCCCTTGTTCATGGTGGCGGCGACGCCCCGTGAACGCTGGATGATGGCGTCGAAGTCGAAGCCGGCGTTGTCCGCGGACAGGCCGTATTCCTTGAGGTGCGACAGGCTTTCGAACTTCTCGCCCGACTTCAGCAGGGCCTTGGTCGGGATACAGCCCCAGTTCAGGCAGATGCCGCCGAGGCTCTCGCGTTCGACGATGGCGACCTTCTGGCCCAGCTGGCTGGCGCGGATGGCGGCGACATAGCCGCCCGGGCCGGAGCCGATGACGATGAGATCGAATTCAGCCACGAGGTCGTCCTTAAGCCAGCATCGTCACAGGATCTTCGATCATCGCCTTGAAGACCTGCAGGAATTTCGCGCCGATGGCGCCGTCGACGACGCGGTGATCGCAGGTCAGGGTGACGGTCATCACCGTGGCGACGGCCAGTTGGCCGTCCTTGACCACGGGGCGCGGCCCCCCTGCCCCGACGCTCATGATCGCGCCCTGGGGCTCGTTGATGATCGAGGCGAAGGACTGGATGCCGAACATGCCGAGATTGGAGACCGAGAAGGTGCCGCCCTGGAACTCGTCGGGCTTCAGTTTGCGGTCGCGGGCGCGCTTGGCGAGGTCCTTCGACTCCGTGGCGATCTGCGACAGGGTCTTGGTTTCGGCCTTGCGGATGATCGGGGTGATCAGACCGCCGTCGATGGCCACAGCCATGGCGACATCGGCGTGGTGATGCAGGGCGATGCCTTCGGGCGAGTAGCTGGCATTGGCTTCGGGAACGGCCTTCAGCGCCATGGCCGAGGCCTTGATGATGAAGTCGTTGACCGAAACCTTGACCCCGTCCTTCTCGAGCAGCGCGTTGACCTTGACCCGTGAGGCCAGCAGGCCGTCGATGTCGCAATCAATGGTCAGGGGGAAATGCGGCACGTCGCGGAAGCTGTCGGTCAGGCGCCGGGCGATGGCCTTGCGCATGCCGTCCAGCGGCACGAGGTCGTAGCTGCCGTCCGGAATGCCCATCTGGGCCAGGGACTGGACCTTGCGCGGCTCGGCGGTCATGGCTGGTGCG
>JAHJNW010000076.1 GCA_018820665.1 Alphaproteobacteria bacterium
CGCGGCGGGCCTGACCTCCTCGTCGGTCGAGATGGCCGGCAAGGGCGCCGTGGGCATCGAGCTGAACATGGACGCCGTGCCCCAGCGCGAAGAGGGGATGACGGCCTATGAGATGATGCTGTCGGAAAGCCAGGAGCGGATGCTGGCGGTGCTGAAGCCGGGCCGCGAGGAAGACGGCCATCGCATCTTCAAGAAGTGGGGCCTGGACGCGGCGGTGATCGGGGTGACCACCGACACCGGCCGGCTGGTGCTCAAGCATCACGGCGAGACCGTGTGCGACGTGCCGCTGGCCCCGCTGTTCGACGACGCGCCCCTGTACGACCGGCCGTGGGTGCAGCCCGAGCTGCAGCCGCGCCTCGACGCCAAGACCATTCCGGCGCCGGACAGCTGGGTCGATGCGGTGATCAAGGTGCTGACCTGCCCGGATATGGCCTCCAAGCGCTGGATCTGGGAGCAGTACGACCGCCACGTCATGGCCGACACCCTGCAGGATTCCTCGACCGGAGCCGACGCCGGCGTGGTGCGGGTGCACGGCACGGACAAGGGTCTGGCCATGACCTCGGACTGCACCCCGCGCTATGTCCAGGCCGATCCCTATGAGGGCGGCAAACAGGCCGTGGCCGAGGCGTGGCGCAACCTGACGGCCGTGGGTTCCCTGCCCATCGCCATCACCGACAATCTGAACTTCGGCAATCCGCAGCGGCCCGAGATCATGGGCCAAATCGTCCGCGCCATCGACGGCATGGCCGAGGCCTGCCGGGTGCTGGACTTCCCGGTCGTGAGCGGCAACGTCAGCCTGTACAACGAGACCAATGGCGCGGCCATTCCGCCGACGCCGACGGTCGGGGCGGTCGGCCTGCTGACCAACTACGACATCGTCACCGGCTTCTCGGGCATGAACGAGGGCGATGTGCTCGTGCTGATCGGCGACACGGTCGGCGAGCTGGGCTCGTCGATCTATCTGCGCGAGGTGCTGGGCCGCGAGGACGGGGCCCCGCCGCCGGTCGATCTGGCGCTGGAGCGCAAGACCGGGGACTTCGTGCGCGGCCAGATCGAGGCCGGCGCCCTGACCGTGGTGCACGACCTGTCGGACGACGGGCTGATCGGGGCGGCGGCGGATCTGGCGCTGGCCTCGGACGTCGGCGTCGATCTGGATGCGACCTCGGCGGCGCACGCCCACATCCTGCTCTTCGGCGAGGATCAGGCGCGCTATCTGGTGGCAGTGCCGGACGCGACGGAGCTCCTCGCGGCGGCGCAGGGGTCGGGCGTTCATGCCAGCATCGTGGGCCGGGCGAAGGGGCGCGACTTTTCCTCAGGAGGACCGGACGGCGACCTGTTCCGCCTGCCGCTCGACCATCTGCGCGAGATGCACGAAAGCTGGATGCCGAACTGGATCGAAGGCCGGGCATGAGGCGCGGTCTGACGGTTCTGATGCTGGCGATCGGGCTGGCGGCCTGCGAGGGCGGCGGGGATCCGGTCGAGCAGGCGCTGCGCGACGCCTCAGCCGAGCGGCAGGCGGCGGCGACCCGGACCACGGCCGAGATCGAGGCGACGCGCCCGGTGCGCGGCACCGACCAGGCCTATGTCGAGGCCGCCATCGAGGAACACCGCGACGCCATCGCCAACGCCGAGGCGTCGCTGAAGGCGTCGTCCGATCCGGCGCTTCGCCAGCTGGCCGAGCGGACGATCGAGACGCGCCGGGCCGAGATCGCCGCGCTTCAGGCGTGGAAGCCCGCCGTCCCAACGGGCGAGTGACGAGCGTCACATTTCCGGGCTAGGTCGGGGCGACCTGAACCGCGGAGCCGCCCCATGATCCTGCCCACCTCCGTTTCCCGCCGCGGGTTGATGCTGGCGCTCGGCGCCGGGGGCGTGGCGCTGGGCGCCGGTCGACAGGCGCTGGCCGATCCGGTGTTCGCCGAATACCCGTTCCAGCTGGGCATCGCCGCCGGCGATCCGACACCCGACGGGTTCGTCATCTGGACCCGGCTGGCGCCGCGGCCGCTGGAGATCGGCCATGGCATGCCGTCGGCGCCCGTGCCGGTGAAGTGGGAGGTGGCCACCGATCGCGGCTTCGCCAATGTGGCGCGCAAGGGCGAGACGGTCGCGCGACCGGAGATGGGCCACGCGGTCCATGTCGAGGTCGAGGGCCTGGAGCCGGGACGCGAGTATTTCTACCGCTTTATCGCCGGCGCCGAGCGGACACCGTCGGGCCGGGCGAAGACCGCGCCGGCCGCGGGGGCGGCGGTCGGACAGGTCCGCTTCGGCGTGCTGGGCTGCCAGGCCTATGAGCAGGGATTCTACACCGGGCACCGCAAGGCGGCGGCCGAGGATTTCGACTTTGTCTATTGTTACGGCGACTATATTTACGAAGGGCGGGGCAACCGGACCTACACCGGCTCGGGCGGGACGATCGAGAATCCGCGCCAGCATGTGGGCGGCGAGACCTATTCGCTGGACGACTATCGGCGGCGCTACGCCCAGTACAAGCTGGATACGGACCTGCAGGCCAGCCATGCGGCGGCGGCCTGGTTCGTGACCTGGGACGACCACGAGGTGGCCAACAACTGGGTCTCGGCCATCGACGACGGCGTGCCGCCCGAGGTGTTCCGGCTGCGGCGGCAGGCGGCGGCCCAAGCCTTCTATGAGCATATGCCGCTGCGCCGCTCGGCCTTTCCGCGCGGAGCGGATATCCAGCTGTATCGCCATGCGGCATGGGGGGACCTGCTGGATCTAAACCTGCTGGACACGCGCCAGCATCGCACCGATCAGCCCTGCGGCGACGCCTGGGCATCGAGCTGCGACGGGGTGTCGGACCCGCGGGCGCAGGTGCTGGGCGAGGCGCAGGAGGCGTGGCTGTACCGCAATCTGGAGCGCTCAAACGCCCACTGGAAGGTGCTCGCGCAGCAGATCATGGTGATGGATCTGGACCGCAAGGAGGGGCCGGAGCCGGGCTACAACCTCGATACCTGGGCCGGGTACCGCATTCCGCGCCAGCGGCTGCTGGACCGGCTGCGCGAGCGGCGCATCGGCAATACGATCGTGCTGACCGGGGACGAACACCAGAATTACGCCGGCGAGCTGTACACCGACAGCCGCAACCCCGAGGGCGCGCCGGTGGCGGCGGAGTTCGTCACCACCTCGATCAGTTCCTCGGGCGACGGGGTCGACCAGCGCCCGGACGGCCGCCGCTATCTGGCCGACAATCCGTTCCTGAAGTTCAACAACGCCCAGCGCGGCTATGTCGTCTGCGACGTCACGCCGGAGCGCTGGCGGACCGAGTTCAAGGTGCTGGACAAGGTGTCGGAAAAAGGCGGGACGTTGAGCACGCGGGCGACCTTCGCGGTGGCGAGCGGGGACGCGCGGGTGGTCCCGGCCTGAATCGCGGGCGAGCCTTTCGACAGGGACATTCCGGGGAAGACAAGCGCGACACGGCCGGGGAGGATATCCGCGACAAGCGGGACTACCACGACACGCCCGGGCCGCCGCGCCGTCAGGTCAGCGTGGGCACCGCCTGCGACAGCCGTCCGCCGACCCGGATCGGCTCGACCCGCGTGGCCAGACCGGTCCTGTCGTCGGTCTCGACATAGACGCCGCAGATGGTCGCCGGGCCGTGGGCCGGGGTGTAGCGGCCGCCGGACAGGCGGGTGGTGAAGCGCCGCAGGGGCTCTTCCTTCTCGTTGCCGATGACGCTGTCATAGTCGCAGCAGCCGCCGGCGTCGGTCTGGTAGGCGGTGCCGCCGGGCAGGATCTGGCAGTCGGCGGTGGGCACATGGGTGTGGGTGCCGACGACGAGGCTGGCCCGGCCGTCGCAGAAATGGCCCATGGCCATCTTCTCGGAGGTGGCCTCGCAATGCATGTCGACGATGATGGCGTCGGCGGCCATGCCCAGCGGACAGGCGGCCAGTTCCTTTTCGACCGCGCCGAACGGATCGTCGACGGCGTCCATGTGGATGCGGCCGAGGGCGTTCATGACCAGAACCGTCTTGCCGGAATGGGTCTCGAACAGATTGGCCCCGGCGCCGGGGGCGTCCATCAGGCGCGGATAGTTGAGCGGGCGGATCAGCCGCGGCTCGCGGACGATATAGGTCAGGGCCTCACGCTGGTCCCAGCTGTGATTGCCCAGCGTCAGGCAGTCGGCCCCGGCCATGAACAGCTCGCGGGCGGTGTTCTCGGTGATGCCGAAGCCGCCGGCGGCGTTCTCGGCGTTGACCACGACGAAGTCGAGCTTGAGGTCGCGCTTGAGCGCCGGCAGGTGGTCGGACAGGCCGTCGCGGCCGGACTTGCCCACCACGTCACCGAAAAACGCCAGTCTCATACGATCTGCCTCATGGGACGGCTCTATAGCCCGTCTCGGTCAGAACGCCATGCAGGCGGATATCGTGCGGCTCGAGCGGCAGATTTTCGTGTTGCTGGCCGGCGTAGGCGAAGCCGATGCGGATCGCGTCGGGCAGGGCGGCGAAGGTGCGGTCGTAGTAGCCGCCCCCCTGCCCCAGCCGGCCGCCGGCCGCGTCAAAGGCCAGCAGGGGGGTGACGATCAGGTCGGGCGCGACCGTCGCGGCCAGCGGAAACGGCGCCGGCACCCCGGCCTCGTCAAGCTCGAGCGGCTCGTCGGGCGACCAGCGGCGGAAGATCATCGGGGCGTCGCGCTCGACGACCACCGGCAGGCACAGGGTGCGGCCGGCGCCCGCCAGGGCCATGGCCAGGGCGTCAGCGTCCAGTTCGGAGCCGATGGCGCGATAGACCGCGACGATCTCGCCCGGCGGCAGGTCGTCGGCGTGGCCGGCGGCGCGCAGATGGGCTTCGGGGTCGAGCCCGGCGAGCCGCTTGCGCGTGGCCCGCATGGCGGCCCGGAGTTCGTGCTTGTCGGTCATTGGGGAGAGGTAGCGCATCGGAGGACCAGTCGTCGCCCCTCCACCGCTTCGCGGTCCCCCTCCCCACTGCGTGGGGAGGAGACGGTTGCGCTCAAGCAGCGAGCGACCGCGTCGCGAGCGATAGCGCACAAAGAAGGGGGAGGTTGGCGGCGCCGCAAGAACCGTGAAGGACGTTTAAATCCTCTCGACCTGGGTAGCCAGGTGGGCGCCGTGTGCCCAGGCCCACGGGCCTGATCAGGGACAGCTCCCTTCGAGTGAATTAAGGTCGCGAGGAAATGTTGCCTTCGACGAGGGCCGCAGCAGGACCCGCCGCTGGACAAGATAGTCGCTTAGCCGGGGCGGAACAATGGCGGGGCTCAGAGTCCCTGGGCGATCTTTTCCAGGCGGGCGGCGACGGCGTTGAGCGCCTCGGCGACGCCGTCGGTGGCGGGCGGGGCCTCCAGGGCCGGGGCCCCGCCGTTGGCGCGCGCCTCGTGCAGTTCGTCGGCCAGCATCAGGCCGGCCATCAGGAACAGGCGGATGTCGCCGACATGGCCGACCTCGCCCGCCACCTGGCGGACGTGGCCGTCGAACTGTGTGGCGAGCAGGCGGACGCGGTCCTCCTGACCATCGGCGCAGCCGACGGCGTAGGGGCGGCCGTTGATCTCGACGGTCACCGTCGCCATCAGCGGGCCTCCCGTTCGGCCAGGCTGTCGCGAATGGCGTCGGCGGCGCGGGCCAGAACCTCGGCGGCGTCGCGGCCGGCGGCCTCGAGCTCATAGATGCGGATGCGGTCGGTCTCGCTGGACGGCTGGGGCGCGAACAGGTCGTCGTCGGGCTGGCGGCCGGACGCAGCGGCGGCCCGGCTCTTCAGATCGAGCAGGCGCCGTTCCAGCAGCGCCAGTGCGCGATCAACCCGGTCCTTGGCGGCCGATGCAGCGTCCATTCAGCTCATATCCTCCAGAATCCGTATAGAACCCGCTCGCGCGTCGGGGTAAAGCGGCGCGCCTCCCTTTTTCCGCCTTCCGACGAAAGGTCCCCCCGTGACCGACGCCAAGACCGTATCCGAAAAAGCCACGCCGAAGCAGATGGCGGACGCCATCCGCGTCCTGGCCATGGACGGGGTCGAGAAGGCGAAGAGCGGCCACCCCGGCATGCCGATGGGCATGGCCGATGTGGCGACGGTGCTGTTCTCGAAATTTTTGAAGTTCGACGCCAGCCAGCCCGACTGGGCCGACCGCGACCGCTTCATCCTGTCGGCGGGTCATGGCTCGATGCTGATCTACGCCCTGCTGCACCTGACCGGATACAAGGCGGCGACGAAAGAGGAGCTGTCGAACTTCCGCCAATGGGGCTCAAAGACCGCCGGTCACCCCGAGTTCGGCCATATGCCCGGGGTCGAGACGACCACGGGTCCGCTGGGTCAGGGCCTGGCCAACTCCATCGGCTTCGCCATGGCCGAGCGGCATCTGGCGGCGCGTTTCGGCAAGGAACTGGTCGATCACCGGACCTGGGTCATCGCCGGCGACGGTTGCCTTATGGAGGGCGTGTCGCAGGAGGCGATCGCCTTGGCGGGGCGCTACAAACTGAACCGGCTGACGGTGCTGTGGGACGATAACGCCATCACCATCGACGGCGCGGTGTCGCTGTCGGACGCCACCGACCAGAAGGCGCGCTTCAAGGCCGCGGGCTGGGCGGTCAAGGCCATCGACGGCCACGACATGAAGGCCATCAAGTCGGCGCTGCAGTGGGCCACGCGGCAGGACAAGCCGACGCTGATCGCCTGCAAGACCAAGATCGGTCGCGGCGCGGCGACCATGGAAGGCAGCCACAAGACGCACGGCGCGGCGCTGGGCGCGGCCGAGATCGCCGCCACCCGTCTGGGCCTGTCGTGGACGCATGAGCCGTTCGAGCTGCCGGAAGCCGTCGAAAAGGCGTGGCGCAAGGTCGGCAAGCGCGGGGCCAAGGACCGCAAGGCGTGGGAAACGCGGCTGGCGGCCTCGGCCCAAGCGACGGAGTTCACCCGCGCCATGAAGGGCGAACTGCCCGAGGGGGCCTTCGCCAAGCTGGACGCCAAGATCGCCGAACTGGTCGAGACGAAGCCGGCCCAGGCGACGCGCCAGTCGTCGGGCGCGGCGCTGGACGAACTGTTCGCCGCCGTGCCGGAACTGATCGGCGGCTCGGCCGACCTGACCGGGTCGAACAACACCTTCGTCAAGGGCACGCCGATCCTCGACGCGCCGACCTATGAGGGGCGCTACGTCAACTGGGGCATCCGCGAGTTCGGCATGGCCGCGGCGATGAACGGCATGGCCCTGCACGGCGGGGTCATCCCCTACGGCGGCACCTTCATGGTGTTCTCGGACTACAGCCGGCCGGCGATCCGGCTGGGCGCCCTGATGGGGGTGCGGGCCATCCATGTGCTGACCCACGACTCGATCGGGCTGGGCGAGGACGGGCCGACGCACCAGCCGGTCGAGCATCTGGCGGCGCTGCGGGCGATACCGAACCTGCTGGTGTTCCGCCCGGCCGACACGGTCGAGGCGATGGAATGCTGGAAGCTGGCGCTGGAACACAAGGACCGGCCGTCGGCCATTGCCCTGTCGCGCCAGAAGACAGCGGCGGTACGGACGGTCGCGGCGTCTGAGAACCTCTCGGCGCGCGGCGCCTATGAACTGCGCGCGGCCAAGGGGGAGGCGAAAGTCACCCTGTTCGCCACCGGCACGGAGGTTCCGCTGGCGCTCGCCGCCGCCGACCGGCTGGAGGCCAACAATACGCCGACGCGCGTGGTGTCGGTTCCGTGTTTCGAGCTGTTCTTCGAGCAGGACGCCGCCTACCAGGCCTCGGTGCTGGGTCGGGGCACGGTGCGGGTCGCCATCGAGGCCGCCATCCAGCAGGGCTGGGAGCGGTTCATCGGCGAGGACGGCGCCTTCATCGGCATGACCGGCTTCGGGGCCTCGGCCCCGGCCGAGGTGCTGTATGAGAAGTTCGGCATCACGGCGGACGCCATCGTGGCGGCGGTCAAGGCGCGGCTCTAGGGCCGTGCCGCGTCTCGGCGCCGTCAGCCTGCTGGTGCGCGACTATGACGAGGCGCTGGCCTTTTACATCGGCCAACTGGGCTTCGAACCGGTCGAGGATGTCGACCTCGGCGGCGGCAAGCGCTGGGTGACGGTGCGGCCGCGCGGCGGCGAGACGTCGCTGCTGCTGGCGAGAGCAACGACCCCGGAGCAGGTCGCGCGCGTCGGCGATCAGGCCGGCGGTCGGGTGTGGCTGTTTCTCGAGACCGACGACTTCGCCCGGGATCATGCGGCCTGGACCGCGGCGGGCGTGGTGTTCCGCGAGCCGCCGCGCCACGAACCCTATGGCGTCGTCGCGGTCTTCGAAGACCTGTATGGCAACGCCTGGGATCTGATCGAGCCCGCCCGGACCGGAGACTGACCATGCGCATCGGCACCCCCCTGAGCGACACCGCCACCCGCGTCATGCTGCTGGGCTCCGGCGAGCTGGGCAAGGAAGTCGCCATCGAGCTGCAGCGGCTGGGGGCCGAGGTGATCGCGGTCGACCGCTATCCCAATGCGCCGGCCATGCAGGTGGCGCATCGCAGCCACGTCATCCCGATGACCGATCCGCAGGTTCTGGCCGGGCTGATCGCCGCCGAGCATCCGCACATCATCGTGCCGGAGATCGAGGCCATCGCCACCGGGGTGCTGGTCGAAATCGAGGCGGCCGGTCACGCCGTGGTCATCCCGACAGCCCGGGCCGTGCATCTGACGATGAACCGCGAGGGCATCCGGCGGTTGGCGGCCGAGGAACTGGGCCTGCCGACCTCGCCCTACGCCTTTGTCGGCGGCGCGCTGGAACTGGCTGAGGCGGCGCACCGGATCGGGCTGCCGGTCTTCGTCAAGCCGGTGATGTCGTCCTCGGGCAAGGGCCAGTCGATGATCGAGTCGCTGGAGGACGCGCCCAACGCCTGGGCCCACGCCCAGTCGGGCGGGCGGGTCGAGACGACGCGGGTGATCGTCGAGGGCCGGATCGACTTCGACTTCGAGATCACCCTGCTGACGGTGCGGTCGATGCATCAGGGCGCGGTGCGGACCGACTTCTGCGCCCCGATCGGGCATCGGCAGGTGAAGGGGGACTATGTCGAGAGCTGGCAGCCGCAGGCGATGAGCCCGGCCGCGCTGGCGGCGGCGCAGGCGATCGCCGGCAAGGTGACGGGCGCCCTGGGCGGACTGGGAGTCTTCGGGGTCGAGTTGTTCGTCAAGGGCGATCAGGTCTGGTTCTCGGAGGTGTCGCCGCGGCCGCACGACACCGGCCTGGTCACCCTGGCGACGCAGACGATGAGCGAATTCGCCCTGCATGCGCGGGCCATTCTCGGCCTGCCGGTCGATGTCAGCCAGCGCGACGTCGGAGCCAGCGCGGTGATCTATGGCGGCCTGGATGCGACCGGGATCGCCTTCGAGGGGGTGGCGGAGGCGCTGGCGGTGCCGACCGCCGACCTGCGGCTGTTCGGCAAGCCGGAGAGCTATCAGCGGCGACGGATGGGCGTGGCGACGGCGCGCGGCGAGACGGTCGAACAGGCGCGGGACCGGGCCTGCGAGGCGGCGGCCAAGGTCCGGCCGGTCCGGGGCTAGAGCGGGGCCGGGACCTCGACCCGCACCTGCGGCGGGGGGGCGAGGGCGGCGATGGCGAGGTCGAGGACAGGGTCGACGCCGTTCGAACCGGAAACCGGTGCCAGGGCGGTCAGGTCGGGGGTGACGCCGCGCTTCTCCAGCCGCACGCCGCCGGCGGTGACGAAGTCCGAACGGCTGAGGCTGAGGCGGCCGCCGTCGGGCAGGCGGCTGTCCTGCGAGATCAGCACCGAGCCGGCGGTCGGCTCGCCCACCACCACGGCGCGTCCCGCCTCCTGCAGGGCGGCGGGGGTCAGCTCGGCGGCGCTGCGGCTGTTGGCGTCGACCAGAACGGCGACCTCGTTCTGCGCCGGAGCGGCGAGGTCGCCGCAGCCGCCGGCGGTCCGGAGCGGGATCGCCTGACCCGAACGGGTGGTACGGGTGGCCCAGACCCGGTCGCGGGGCAGGAAGCAGCTCAACACCGCATCGGCTTCCAGCAGCCGGCCGCCCGGATTGCCGCGCAGATCGAGAATGACGTCCGTATCCGGCGACAGGCCCGTCAGCTGTCGGCCCATCCAGTCGCCGAGACCGATGTCGAAGGCGTCGACGCGCAGCACCGCGACGCCGGGGCGGGACAGGTCCGCGGTGAACGGCGGAAGCGGCTGCAGGATGCGCGGGGTGAGGGTCAGCGGGCGGTCGACGCCGTTCGCGTCCGAAAAGGCGAGGCGGACCGCCTGCCCTTCCACCACGTCGAGCTCGGGCGACCAGGCGGCTGGACCGGTCGCATCCAGCCGCCAGCCGGTCGCGACGCCCGCGGCGGCGGCCGGGGAGTCCGCGCGGACCTTCTCGACGACATAGTGGCCGGGCGTGTCCGGGTCGGGCCGCAGGGTCACACCGATGGCCGGCCGGGCCTGACGCAGGGTGTCGAGACGGCGGGCCACAGCCGGGGCCGAGGCGCCGGCGTGCTCGTCGTCCAGCAGGGCCAGCATGTCGCCCAGAACCCGGTACAGGGCCCGGTCGTCGGCCGCGGCGAGGGCCCGGGGCCGGAAGGTGCGGCGGGCGCCGTTCCAGTCGACGCCGTGCAGGGCCGGGTCGTAGTACTGGCCGCGCACCTCGGTCCAGACGCGGTCGAAGACGCGCTGGTTCATCTTCGCCCGCTCGCGGCTGGGCCTTGCCGACGCCTCCGCGGCCGTCTCCGCCGGATGACCGGCGGCGGGCTCACGCGCCACAGCCGGCGCCGCGACGAGCGCAAGGCTCATCGCGGCCGACGCGGTCAGTCGTAAAAACAGGCGGCGGAGGTTCATCGAAACCACGTTAGGGCGGCGGACCGCCGCACAGCAATCACGAAAGCGTCGGTCCGGATCAATCCTCTTCGCCGCCACCGACATCGAGGCGGCGGGTGAAGACCTGGACGTCGCGACCGCCGCCCTGTTCCGCATCCTCGATGAAGCCCGAGCGGTCGGCGTCCATGCGGGCGAAGGCGTCGCGCAGCGGCGCCGTGAACTCGGCCTCGCTGATCCTGCCGTCCCCGTCCCTGTCCATGTCGGCCTGGCCGTCGGGTCCGCCCATGTGACGAATTTCGAAGCGGGATTCGCCGCCGGGCGCGCCGTGAACCGGGCCGTGGATCACCACCGGCCCGCCGGAGCCGTCGGGCGTGCGGACGACGATCTGGTGCGCCTCACGCGAACCCGCCCCGGTACCGCCGGCGCGGCGCATTTCGAACCGACGGGCGCCCGGCCCGCCCTCGGCGCCAGCGTGGAAGACCATGACGTCGCCATCGCCGGCGGGGCCGTAGCCGGCCGACAGCTCAGCGGTCGACAGACGTCCGTCGCCGTCGGCGTCGATGCGGGCGAAATGATCGTTCATCGGGGCGGCGAACTCCTCGCGCGAGACCTGGCCATCGCCGTCCTTGTCCAGCGAGCCGGGGCCGTCGGGTCCGACGACGAGGACGCGGGTGAAGGTCTCACGCGGCGGAGGCGGCGCGGGCGGGTCCTGCAGCAGGGCGGCGGAGAGGGCGATGAGGGTCAGCATGATCGGTCGGCTCCCGTTGATCAGGCGACCGTTCCACCACGGCGGCCTTGCGGGCGTGTTTCAGGGCGCGGCGACATTGTTTCAGCCTTGAAATGACGCGGACGCCGCGGTCGGTCACAATATTCCCATGCAAGCCGACCCTGCCCCGCGCATTCTTGTCGTCGACGACGACCCCGGCATCCGCGAGGTTCTGACCGACTATCTGAACCAGCACGGCTATGCCGCCGAGGGCGCAGCGACGGCGGCGGAGATGGATCGCGCCATCGCGGCCCGGGCGCCCGATCTGATCGTGCTGGATCTGATGATGCCGGGCGAGGACGGGCTGTCGGTCTGCCGCCGGATGGCCGGCAAGGGGCCGCCGATCGTCATGCTGTCGGCCATGGGCGAGGACACCGACCGGATTATCGGCCTGGAGCTGGGCGCCGACGACTATCTGGCCAAGCCGTGCAATCCGCGCGAGCTGCTGGCCCGGGTCCGGGCGGTGCTGCGCCGGCCCCGCGAGGCGGGCGAGGACGAGGGGCCCTGTCTGGCCTTCGCCGGCTGGCGGCTGGACCTGATGCGCCGCGACCTGACCCGGCCGGACGGGCGGACGGTGGCCCTGTCGGCCGGGGAGTTCGCCCTGCTGCGCGCCTTCGTCGAGCGGCCGGGCCGGCTGCTGACCCGCGACCAGTTGCTGGAGCGGGCGCGCGGCGCCGACAGCGACGTGTTCGACCGGGCCATGGACGTGCAGATCAGCCGCCTGCGCAAGAAGCTGGACGACGGCTCCGGGCTGGAGATGATCCAGACCCTGCGCGGCGAGGGCTATATGTTCGACGTCAAGGTCGAGCGGCGCCATGGCGGAAAGCGGAGCGAGACGTGAAGCGCCCCTCCTCCCTGCCCGTCCTGTTCCAGGTGGCGGCGTTGGCGACGCTGGCCGTGGTCATGTCGCAGGCGGTGGCGTTCGGGGTCGTGGTGCTGTCCCCGGAGCCAAGGCCGGCCGGGTTCAGTATCGAGGCGGCGGCCGACGCCCTGAAGGGGGAACCGGCCGAGACGTCGGACGGCCGCGCCCTGAAACGCCGGATCACCGACCAGCCGGTCTCGCAGGGCGGCGCCGACCGCATCGACCCGATGGCGCTGGCGATCGCGGCGGGCCTGGCCGATCGGCTGGGGGTGGAGCCGGACAGGGTGCGGGTGGCGATTGAGCACGGGTCGATGCGCCGGCCGGGCCGTCCGCCCGAGGGGGAACCCGGCCGGGCGAATTTTGTGATCATGCGGCCCGGCGCCGAAGGCACATCCCTCGCGCTTCCGGCGCCGAAGACCACGGAGCCGGGTTCGGAGCAGGTGACGGCTCAGATTCAGATGCGCCAGAGCGCGCCGCGCGGAGACGACGGCGCCATCGAGATCAACTCGACCACCCGACAGTTCACAATACTGACCCACCGGCTGACCTTCGCGCCCTTCTCGGCGTCCGTCCGCCAGCCGGATGGGCGGTGGGCCACGGTCGAGCCGCCGCGCGGCCTGCTGTCGCCGTGGCAGACGCGGATGCTGCTGGCCCTGGCGATGTCGATGCTGCTGCTGGCGCCGCTGGTCTGGTGGCTGGCGCGACGGCTGACCCGCCCGATCCGGGTGTTCGCCGAGGCGGCCGAACGGCTGGGGGCCGACCCGGACGCCGCGCCGCTGGCCCCGTCGGGGCCCAGCGAGGTGCGCACCGCCATCCACGCCTTCAACGACATGCAGGCCTCGCTGCGCAGCCATATGCGCCAGCGCACCCAGACCATCGCCGCCATCGCCCACGACCTGCGCACGCCGCTGACCCGGCTGCGCTTCCGGGCCGAGCAGGCGCCGGCGGCCGTGCGCGACCGGATGGCCGCCGACATCGAGGAGATGGACGCCCTGATCGCCCAGGCCATGGCCTTCGTGCGCGGCGAGAGCACGCCCGACCGGCGCGAGCCGCTCGATCTCGGCCCGTTGGCGGCCGATTGCGCCGCGGGGTTCGCCGAGACCGGCGCGGATGTGAGCTTTGACGGCGACGGGGTTCTGCCGGTCGAGGCCGACCCGGCGGCGCTGCGCCGGGCGCTGGCCAATCTGATCGGCAATGCGGTCAAATACGGCGGCGGGGCGCGGGTCACGGCCTTCGCCGAGGCCGGCCGCGCCGTGATCGAGGTGGCCGACGACGGCCCCGGCCTCGCGGCGGACGAGCTGGAGGCCGTGTTCGAGCCCTTCCATCGCGGCGAGCGGTCGCGCAACCGCGAGACCGGCGGGGCGGGTCTGGGGCTGACGGTGGCGCGTCAGGCGGCGCGGGCGCAAGGCGGCGACGTCGTGCTGATCCCGCGGGACGGCGGCGGGCTCACCACGCGCCTCGACCTGCCTCTCGCGCCGGCCCACTGACCGCGCGGAGCAGACAAAGCGTTACCTTTGATGACGCCTTGTTACCCTCGCGGGGTTGAAACCCCGGGCCGCCGGTTCCATTGAAAGCGCCACTCGCAAAACACGCCCCAGGAGCCCGCCCATGACCGTCCGCGTCGCCATCAACGGTTTCGGCCGCATCGGCCGCCTCGTCCTGCGCTCGATCGTCGAGCATGGCCGGCGCGACATCGAGGTGGTGGCGATCAACGATCTGGGGCCGGTGGCGACCAACGCCCACCTGCTGAAATACGACTCGGTGCACGGCCGCTTCCCCGGCACGGTCGAGCATGGCGACGACTGGATCGATGTCGGCCTGGGCAAGATCAAGGTCACGGCCGAGCGCGATCCGGCCAACCTGCCGCACAAGGACCTGAACGTCGACATCGCGTTCGAATGCACCGGCATCTTCACCTCGAAGGACAAGGCCTCGGCTCACCTGAAGGCCGGCGCCAAGCGGGTGCTGGTCTCGGCCCCGGCCGAGGGCGCCGACAAGACCATCGTCTACAAGGTCAACCACGACGTCCTGACCGCCGAGGACATCATCGTCTCCAACGGCTCGTGCACCACCAACGCCCTGGCCCCGGTGGCCAAGGTGCTGAACGACCTGTTCGGCATCGAGCGCGGCTATATGACGACGATCCACAGCTACACCGGCGACCAGCCGACGCTGGATACGATGCACAAGGACCTGTACCGCGGCCGCGCCGCCGCCCTGTCGATGATCCCGACCTCGACCGGCGCCGCCAAGGCGCTGGGTCTGGTGCTGCCGGCGCTGAAGGGCAAGCTGGACGGCTCGTCGATCCGGGTGCC
>JAHJNW010000077.1 GCA_018820665.1 Alphaproteobacteria bacterium
AGGCAACAGGTCGAGCCTATTGACCCCGTCGCCGGATCGCGGCCCCTGCCTGCTGCCTGCTGCCTGCTGCCTGCTGCCTGCTGCCTGCTGCCTGCTGCCTCGCCCCTTGCACACCCGCCCCAGCCAGCGCATCTCCGCCCCCATGACCGATCTCGCCTCGACCCGCCCCTCCGGCCTCCCGCAACCGCGCCGCTACGACGGGGTCAACTGGATCGGCGTCCAGACCCTGTACCTGCGTGAGGTGCGGCGCTTCTGGAAAGTCGGGGCCCAGACCGTGGCCGCCCCGGTGGTGACCACCCTGCTCTACATGCTGGTCTTCGTGGTGGCGCTGCAGGGGGCGCGGCCGCCGCTGCACGGCACCCCCTTCGCCGAATTCGTCGCCCCCGGCCTGATCATGATGGCGGTGCTCAACAACGCCTTCGCCAACGCCTCTTCCAGCCTGATCCAGGCAAAGATCATGGGCACCTCGACCGACTTCCTGACCCCGCCGCTCAGCCCGCTTGAGCTGACCATCGGATTCGCCCTCGGCGCTGCGACGCGAGGCGTCGTGGTCGGCCTCGTCACCGCCGTCTGCGTCCTGCCGTTCGCGCGGCTCGGCGTCGCAAACCTCGCCGCCATCCTGTGGTTCAGCCTGACCGCCTCGCTGATGATGGGCATGCTCGGCGTCTTCGCCGGCCTGTGGGCCGAGAAATTCGATCAGCTGGCGGCGGTGCAGAATTTCCTCATCATGCCGATGACCTTCCTCAGCGGCACCTTCTACCTCGTCGACAACCTGCCCGAGCCGTTCGCGACGATCAGCCATTTCAACCCGATCTTCTACATGATCGACGGCTTCCGCTTCGGCTTCATCGGCCATGCCGAGAGCAACATCTGGATCGGCGTGGTGATGAGCGCCGCCCTGACCCTGATCATGGCCTGGGCCTGCTGGCGGGTGTTCAAATCCGGCTGGCGGCTCAAGAGCTAGCGGTTCGCGCGGCCGCGATCCTCGGGATCAATCGACCCGTCCGGTTGGGCGTTGTTGCCGGTGTCGCCTGTCACCGTGCTTTCGCCCTCAATCGGCGCCAGACCCTCGCGGCGGTACACCCCGGATCCCTGGCCGATGCCGGGGTTGCGCTTGAGGTCGTCGGGGCCCTTGACCGTCTGGTCCTGCGGGGCGGGGTGCTTGCTCATGGCGGTCTCCTTTGCTGTCTGATCAACCATGCGCCGGCCCGGGGGTTCCGACCGCCCGGGTCGCGTGACCGCGTTTAAGGTGCGCCGGCAACCCCCCCGGGCGGCGAGATGGAGGGCCGCAACGTTGTCGTCACGGTCGGCGACGGCCCGCGCGAGATCCTGTTGACCGCCCACAATGACTCGGGGCCGCCTCCGGTTACCCCCTCCTGCTTTCGTTCCGGCCGAGCGAAGCTCGGACCGGAGGAGGCGCGCGAGAGCCCGGCCCTGTCGGGAGCGCCGCTGTCCACGCTCCCTTCTCCCATTGGGAGAAGGTGGCCGGGCGGAGCCCGGTCGGATGTGGGTCGGCTGCTTCAGTCGGCGCAAGCCGCCGCTCCCGTCTGCGACACGGCTTCGCCGACACCCACACCCGGCCCTCACCCTTTCGCCAGCGGCGACAGGGTGGGGGCGGCCCGGCGGGGCCGCGCTCCCGTCACCCGGCCGTCCCCGCGCGGTCGCTGCGCGACCACCCTCCCCGGGACGGGGAGGGAGAACGGATCCCACGCCCCACGCCCCATCCCCCGGTGTTGACTAACCCCGGTCCCCGTCCGACAAGGCCAGACCCTTTTTCAAGCGGTCCCGACGCCCTCCGCGCCGGGACCGTCTCGCTTTTGGAGGTCCGATCCGTGTCCAATGATCATCTGATGGGTGTCTACAACCGCGCGCCGCTCGAGGTGGATCGCGGTCAGGGCGCGCGTCTGTGGAGCACGGACGGGACCGAATACCTCGACTGCGTCATGGGCATCTCCACCAACGCCCTCGGCCACGCCAATCCGATCCTCGTCCAGGCCGTCAAGGACCAGGCCGAAAAGCTCTGGCACGTCTCCAACATCTTCAAGATTCCCGGTCAGGAAGCGCTCGCCGACGCCCTGTGCGAAAAGTCGTTCGCCGACGTCGTCTTCTTCACCAACTCGGGGACCGAGGCGGTCGAATGCGCGATCAAGACCGCGCGCCGGTATCATTTCGCTGCGGGCCAGCCCGAGCGGATCGACATCTACGGCTTCGACGGCTCGTTCCACGGCCGCACCTACGGCGCCATCAACGCCGCCGCCAACCCCAGCTACACCAACGGTTTCGGCCCGCCGATGGAGGGCTTCCACCAGCTGACCTTCGGTGATCACGAGGCCCTCAAGGCCGCCATCGCCAACCCCAACACCGCCGCCATCATCGTCGAGCCGGTGCAGGGCGAGGGCGGCTGCCGCGCCATTCCCGAGGTCTGCCTGCGCGGCCTGCGCGAACTGTGCGACGAACACGGCGTCCTGATCATCTTCGACGAGGTCCAGTGCGGCATGGGCCGGACCGGCAAGCTGTGGGCCCATGAATGGGGCGGCATGGCCCCCGACATCATGGCCGTGGCCAAGGCCCTCGGCGGCGGCTTCCCCATCGGCGCCTGCCTGGCCACCGAAAAGGCCGCGTCGGGCATGACCGTCGGCGTCCACGGCTCGACCTTCGGCGGCAATCCCCTGGCCATGGCCGTCGGCGGCGCCGCCTTCGCCGAGATCTCGAAGCCGGAAACCCTGGCCCACGTCAACGAGATCGCCGGCTATCTGAAGCAGCAGCTGCACGGCCTCGCCCAGCGCTATCCCGACGTCATCGTCGAGGTGCGCGGCAAGGGCCTGCTGATGGGGATCAAACTGATCCCCAACAACCGCGAATTCATGGGCTGGGCCCGCGACGAAGCGCATCTGCTGGTCGCCGGCGGCGGCGACAATCTGGTCCGCATCCTGCCACCGCTGAATTTCACGCTGGAAGAAGCGCGCGAGGCGATCGAACGCCTCGAGAAGACCTGCGAATTCGCGCGTACGAAGCTGGCCACGGCCTGATCGGAGACCCGACCATGGTCCGCCATTTCCTCGACCTGCATCGTCTGTCCGCCGAAGACCTGCGCGCCATCCTCGACGACGCCCATGCCCGCAAGGCCGCCCGGCAGGGCTGGCCCAAGGGTCGCGCCGACGCCGACGCTCCGGCGAAGGATCGCGTCCTGGCGATGATCTTCGAGAAGAACTCGACCCGCACCCGCTTCAGCTTCGACGCCGCCATCCGCCAGCTGGGCGGGGCCTCGATCATCGCCAACGCCGGCGACATGCAGCTGGGCCGCGGCGAGCCGGTCGAGGACACCGCCCGGGTCCTGTCGCGCATGGTCGATGCGGTGATGATCCGCGCCAACGACCACGAGGATGTCGAACGCTTCGCCCGCGTCGCGACCGTGCCGGTCATCAACGGCCTGACCGACCGCTCGCACCCGTGCCAGATCCTCGCAGACATCATGACCATCGAGGAGGCGCGCGGCCCGATCGCCGGCAAAACCATCGCCTGGGTCGGCGACGGCAACAACGTCTGCCACAGCTTCATGCATGCGGCGCCCAAGCTGGGCTTCCACCTCAATGTCGCCTGCCCGGCCGACTTCCATCCCGACCTGCACGACCTGGCCAAGGGCGGCAACGCCGTGACCCTGACCGGCGACCCGCGCGAGGCGGTGGCCGGGGCCGACGTCGTCGTCACCGACACCTGGGTGTCGATGGGCGACGGCGACTATGAAGCGCGGCTGGAAGCCTTCGAGGGCTATGGCGTCGACGACGCCCTGATGCAGGGCGCCGCCGCCGACGCCGTCTTCCTGCACTGCCTGCCGGCCCACCGCGGCGAGGAGGTCACGGACGCCGTCATCGACGGCCCCCGCTCCCTCGTCTGGGATGAGGCCGAAAACCGCATCCACGCTCAGAAGGCCGTTCTGGCCTGGTGCTTCGCCGGCTAGCGCAGGTTGACGTCCACCACGTCGCCCGTGTCCGGCACGGTCTTCGTCACATTGGCCTTGGCGATCTCATAGGCGAATTTGAAGAAGCCGCCCTCACTGACCCAGACCCGGCCGTCGCCGGCCTCGAAGCGCAGGATGGTCAGCTTCGGATCGTCCTTGCCTTCCGGGTACCAGGCGGCCAGCACCGGGTTCCAGTAGCGTTCGATCAGCTCGCGGTCATGGCCCTGCACCGACAGCTGGCCGTGGATGCAGGCCCAGACGTTCTGGTCCTTGGAGCCGTAGTGGAACATGGCGCTCTGCCCCGCGCCCACGTCCTTGGCCAGGTCGGTATCCTCGCGGGTGAAGAACCAGATCGTGCTGGTCTCCTTGTCCCGATACGCCGTCATCGGCTGGGCGTGATAGCCGGGCTGGTCCAGACCCAGCATGCCGGTGTTCGACTTCTCGAGGTGGTTCCAGAACTCTTCCTCGGCTTCGCGGACGGTGAGGTTCTTGTCGGCCATGTTGGCGTCTCCTGATATCGGGGGGGGGGTGGATCAGGAATGACCGGTGGCCCGCCCGGTTCCCCTACCGCGGCGGCGGCAACACCCCGAGCAGGGCGGCGACGTGGACGATCAGCGGCAGCGTCAGGGCCGCCGCCAGCACCATGACGAACCGCCAGGGCACCATGCGCACGCCCAGATGCGGCTGCGACGGCCGCGAACCGCGCCAGCCGGCGAAAACCACCAGGGCGATGACGGCGGCGAGCAGGGCGAGGGTCAGGGTCAGGCTCATCAGCGCCAAGTGGGCCGCCGCGGCCGCGTGGGCAAGCGACCGGAGTCCTTTCCGACCGGTTAATCTTCACGAGCCGTTAACAGATGCGGCGCGAGACTCGCTTCGTTGTGAGGCCTTTCCACAGAAACATGGGAAAGCCCTACATCTTGGGGTTAACCACGCGTTTACACCCCTGATCTGGATGAGTAGCGTCGAGTCAAAGGTCGGGAGTCGAATCAGTGAGCGCAGCCGCGCCGTGGAGCGTAAAGGGGATCGAACCCCGCGCGCGCGAGATCGCCAAGGACCTCGCTCGCCGCTCCGGCATGACGCTGGGCGAGTGGCTCAACACCATGATCATGGAGGACGGCGACGACGATGACGGCGTCGTCCCGCTGTCGCGCCGCCCGCACGCCGTCGACAGCTATGAACGCCGCTCGCGCAGCCGTCGCGTCGACGACGCCTATGGCGCCGGCGAGGAGCCGTGGCAGCGGCTGAGCGCCTCGATCGACGCCATCGCCGGCCGGCTGGAAGCCGCCGAGCGCCGCTCGACCGTCGCCATCCAGGGCGTCGACCAGGCCGTCTCCGGCCTCGTGCGCCGTCTCGACGGCCAGGACGAGTCGGGCCGTTCGCACGACCGCCGTCTCGACGACATTTCCGAACAACTGCGCGAGGGCCACCGCCGGCTGCGCAAATTCGAGCAGGAGGTCGGCCCGAAGACGGCTGAGACCTTCGGCAAGGTCGAGACCACCATGGGCGCCCTCGCCGGCCGGCTCTACGACATCGAGGAGCGCCAGCGCGGCAGCGTCAACGAACTGCGCCAACGCATGGACGCGGTCGAGAAGATCGCCGGCCCCGGCGTCGGCGCCGATCTGCTGGCCCAGGTCGGCCAACGACTGGATCAGGCCCAGGGCCGCACCACCGAGGCCCTGCGCGGTCTCGAACGCTCCTTCGCCGACCTCGACCAGCGGCTGCGCGCCGCTGAATCCCGTGTCGAGCCGGAAAGCGTCCGCGAGGCCGCGCGCTTCGAAAAACTGGCCGAGACCCTCAGCCGCCAGGTCGAGGCCAACCGCGCCGAGATGATGCGCCGGATGGACACGGCCGAGAACGAAGGCCGGATGGACCGGATCGAGCGCGCCGTGCTGGCGATCGGCGATCAGGTCAAGGCCTCCGAGGAACGCTCCGCCCGCGCCGTCGAGGCGATGGGACAGGAAGTCCTGCGTATCGCCCAGAACCTCAACGGCCGCGTCGGTCAGATCGAGGACGCCGGGTCGGCGCATCTTGAGAAGCTCGGCGACACCCTGAGCCGCAAGGTCGAGACCGACATGGGCCGGTTCGCCCAGGGGCTGGAGCAGCGGCTGGTGGCCGCCGACGACCGCCACGCCATGGCGTTGGAAAAGCTGGGTGGCGAGATCACCCGCATCTCCGACCGTCTCAGCGAACGGATCGCCCAGTCCGAGCGCCGCTCGCAGCAGGCGCTGGACGACATCGGCCGCCGCCTCGTCGACAGCTCCAGCCGTATCGAGCAACACTATGACCGCGCCTCGGGCGAACTGGCCGAGCGCATGCGCCTGTCCGAGGAACGCACCGCCGCCCTGATCGCCGAGGCCCGCCAGAACATCGGCCGCCGCGCCGAACCGGCCCCGGCCCCGGAAGCGGCCCAGCCGGACTGGCGCGCCGCGGCCTTCCCCGACTCGGCCTTCCCCGACGCGGGCTTTGACGATCCGGACTTCGCCGAGCAACAGGCCTGGTCTGCCGATCTCGCCGCGCCCGAGCCCGAACCGGCGGACGAGGCGCGCCCCGGCGGCGAAGCCCTGACGGCGGCGACGGTGTTCGACGCGGTGATGCGCGGTCCCGTCGCCGAGCCCGCGCCGTCCGCCCCGTTCGGCAGCCGCGCCCCGGACGCCGCGCAGACCGCCGAGCCCGCGGCTCCGGTTCAGGCCCCGACGCCGGCCTCCGCCGCGCCCGCCCCGGCGTCGGTTCCGTTCGGACAGGGCTTCGGCGGCGCCGACGTCTCGGACGCCCTGGCGGCGACCGCCCCGGCCTTCGATCCGGGTCAGGACGACTTCGCCGGCGAGACCGATTTCGTCGATCCGCGCGCCCTGCGGGCCGCGGCCGCCCAAGGGCGCGCCTCGACCACCCGTCAGGCGATCGACGCCGCCCGGGCGGCCATGGCCACGCCGGAAGAGGCCCCGCCGCGCGCCGGGTTCGGCCTCAAGCGCGGCGGCAAGTCCCTGTTGCAGGAGCGGCTCGACAAACAGGCCAAGGGCGGCGACACGGTCCGCAAGGCGCTGGGCGCATCGGCCGTGGCGGTCTTTCTGACCGCCGGCGGGGCCGTGGCCTTCGGCGAACTGACCGGCGCCGGTCTGAACCTGCCCGGTCTCGGCGGTCCGACCGACAATCAGGTTCAGCCGATCGCCGCCCTGGCGGTGGTCCCGACCGAGGCTTCGCCCGAAGACCAGGCGCGCGCCGCCAACCTCTATCGCCAGGCCATTGAACAACTGGACGCGGAGGACGCCGCCGGCGCCGCGACGCTGAAACAGGCCGCCGCCCTCGGCTATGCCCCGGCGCAACTGCACCTCGCCAGCCTCTATGAGAACGGCACGGCGGGCTTGACCGCCAGTCCGGCCGAGGCGCGCGTCTGGGTCCGTCGCGCGGCCGACGGCGGCGACGCCCGCGCCATGCATAACTACGGCATGTATCTGTTCGAAGGCGTCGGCGGGGCCCAGGACCGCCCCGAGGCGCTCAACTGGCTTCGCAAGGCGGCCGAGAACGGTCTGGTCGACAGCCAGTTCAACGTCGCCAAACTCTATGAGACCGGCGACGAGGGCATCCAGCCGGACCTCTCCGAGGCCTACAAATGGTATCTGATCGCGGCCCGCGCCGGCGACGGCGACGCCCAGGCCTCGGTCGAACGCCTCAGGGGGGCGCTGCCGGACGCCGCGCGCGGCGAGGCCCGGGCGGCGGCGGACGCCTTCCAGGTCGAGCCGCTCGCCTGATCTTTCTGGCGCAGGCGGTGGCGGTGGCCGCGGCTTGCGTCTAGGACACTTTCACCGTCGCCTTCCCGGCGCCTAGCCTCAGTTCCAGCCGAAGGCGCGTCCTTTGGATATCTATCTGCCGATCGCCGAGGTTTCGGTGAACTGGCCGTTCCTGGTCCTGCTGGGAGCGACGGTCGGTTTCGTGTCCGGGCTGTTCGGCATCGGCGGCGGCTTCCTGATGGCCCCGATCCTGATCTTCATGGGCATTCCGCCGGCGGTCGCCGTGGCCAGCCAGGCCAGCCATGTCGTCGCCTCCTCGACCTCCGGCGTGATCAGCTACACCAGCCAGAAGGCCGTCGATTACCGCATCGGCGGCGTCATGGCCGGGGGCGGGGTGCTCGGCGCCCTGCTCGGCGTCGAACTGTTCCGCTACCTGCGCCTGCTCGGCCAGGCCGACCTCGCCGTCGCCCTGTCCTATTTGCTGTTCCTCGGCGCCATCGGCACCCTGATGCTTTACGAAAGCGTCGGCCAGATCCTGCGCCGCGTCCGGGGCGAGGTGACGCCGCACAAGGAACGGCGCCGGCCGATGTGGCTATACGGCCTGCCGCTGCGCATGCGTTTCCCCCGTTCGGGCCTCTACATCAGCGCCATCCCGCCCTTCGCCCTCGGAACCTTCGCCGGCGTCCTGTCGGCCATCATGGGCGTCGGCGGCGGCTTCATCCTCGTGCCCGCAATGCTCTATGTGCTGCGGATGAAGGCCAGCGTGGTGGTCGGCACCAGCCTGTTCCAGATCATCGTCACCACGGCCATGACCACCATCCTGCAGGCCGGCCGCAACCAGACCGTCGACATCGTCCTGTCGACCATCCTGCTGCTGGGCGGCGTGGTCGGGGCCCAGTACGGCGCCCGGCTGTCGGGTCGCTTCCGGGCCGAGGAGCTGCGCGCCGTGCTGGGCCTGATCGTCCTGCTGGTCGGCATCCAGATGGGGCTGGAGCTGTTCGTGCGGCCGTCCGACCTGTTCGCCTTCGCCCCGGGGGTGGCCGAATGATCGCCGCCCTGCCGCCGCCCCCGCCCGCGATCGAGGCCCCCGCGCCCGAGCGATCGACCACTACCACCAGCGGCCAGGCGCGCGTCGCCGCCGCCATGACCAATGCCCGGGTCCGGGTCGACTCCAGCTTCAGCGGCGCCTCGATCGTCCTGTATGGCGCGGTGTTCAATCCCACCGACACCCCGACCGATGTCGTGGTCGTGGTGCGCGGCCCGGACAGCCCCGTCCGCCTGGTCAAGAAGACCCGCAACATGGGCATCTGGTTGAACAGCCGGCCCGTGCTGTTCGAGGGCGCGCCCGGCTTCTACATGACCGCCTCGACGCGGCCGCTGGGCGACATCGCCGACTTCGGCCAACTGCGCCGTCTCGGCGTCGGCCTCGACCACCTGCGGATCAATGCGCCTGAGGAGAGCCGTACGGTCACCCGCTATGGTGTGCGCGACGTGGTCGTCAGCCGTCTGGGCGAGGACTATCTGGACTGGCGCCGCGCCGTCATCCGCCTGCGCGAGGCGGCGGCGCTCTACGACACGGCGGCTGACGGCGTGCAGTTCGTCGACCAGGGCCTGTTCCGCGCCGAGATCGAGCTCCCGGCCGTCGCCCCGACCGGCCAGTATTTCGCCGAGGTCTGGCTGTTCCAGGAGGGCGCCCCGGTCTCGGTCTCCAACCTCACCCTGACGGTCGAAAAGGTCGGTTTCGAGCGCGATATCTATGAGTTCGCCCAGAACCGGCCGTGGAGCTATGGCGTCCTGTGCGTCCTGCTGGCGGCCTTCACCGGTTGGGGCGCCAGCCGCATCTTCCGCCGCAACTGAGTTAACCCTCTTTCCGGCGGAACCCGGTTACGGGAGTCCGGCTTAAGGTCAGGCATGGAGGGTTCCGCAATGCGTAGACTGTTCAGCCTCACCGTTCTCGCCGTCGCCATGGCGACCGCCACCGCCGCCCAGGCTCCGGACAACCCGCAGCGGCGAAACGACTTCTGTTACATGGAATGCCAGTACCGCTGCTACGCCACGAACCCGGGCGGCGGACCCGCATGGACCCAGTGCTACCTCGACTGCGCCCGGGAGCGGTGCGGCTGGAACGGCTGACCCGCCGCCGGACCCATCGCCGCCCTCAGGTCGCCGCGAACTCGCTCAGGGCGTCCAGCACGGCGCGGTTCTGGTCTTCGGTGCCGATGGTGATGCGCAGGCAGTCCGGCAGGCCGTAGCCGCCGACCTGACGCACGATGATCCCCTTTGAGTTCAGATAGTCGTTGGCGGCCCCGGCGTTGCGCTTCTCATCCGTGAACCGGACCAGCACGAAATTGCCGGCGCTGGGCAGGACCTCGAAGCCGAAGCCGCGGATGGCCTGCGTCAGGCGCGGCCGCCAGGTCTGGATCAGCTCCCGCGACGCCTGCTGGTGCACCTCGTCGCCGAGCGCGGCGACGGCCGCCTCGATGCCCGGAACCGAGACGTTGAACGGCAGGCGGATGCGGTCGATCGCTTCGGCCACCTTCTCCGGAGCATAGCCGAAGCCGATCCGAAGACCGCCGAGGCCGTGAATCTTGGAGAAGGTCCGCGTCACCACGATGTTCTCGCTGTCGCGCGCCAGGCCGAAGCTGGTCTCCCAGTCCGCCTCGGTGACGTATTCGGCATAGGCCTCGTCGACGACCAGCAGGACGTCGGGCCGCAGCCCCTCGTGCAGCCGGCGGATCTCCTCGGCGGTGTTGTAGCTGCCGGTCGGGTTCGACGGGCTGGAGACATAGACGATGCGGGTGCGCTCATCGACCTGGGCCAGCAGGGCCTCCGGCGTCGCCTTGAACTCCGGCTCCGGGGCCAGCTTGACCGCGGCCTGGTTGGCCAGGGCGCTGATGCGATAGGCGAGGAAGCCGTACTGGCCGCTGACGATATTGTCGCCCGGGGTCAGGTAGCCCTGGTTCAGCAGGGCGAAGACCTCGTCCGAACCATTGCCGAAGATCAGCCGCTCCGGCTCCAGCCCATGCTGTTCGGCCACCGCGTCGCGCAGCTTGCTCGCCCGGCCGTCGGGATAGATGTGGATGTGCCGGACCGCCGCCTCATAGGCCTCGCGCGCCTTCTGGCCGGCGCCCAGCATGTTCTCGTTGGACGACAGCTTCATCGGTTCGGCGACACCGTCGATGCGTGACTTGCCGCCGACATAGGGGGCGATGTCGAGGATGCCGGGCTTGGGCGCGGGCGCGGTGGCGTCGGTCATGGGGCAGGTCCTCGAAATCAGAACAGGGGGGCGGCGCCGATGACGCCTTTCAGGGAGCCGGGGGCGTCGCTCAGCCGGCCGTCTTCGGCCTGCACATAGCCCGCCAGGGCGAACAGCTTCAAGCCGCCCGCCTCGATCAGCGGACTGGCGGCCAGTCCCGAGGCGGCCAGGTCGGCGACGATCCGCGCCCCAGGCAGGGCGCTGTCGGTAGTCCAGAAGGTGCGGTCCTCCCCCGTGGGACCCGACGCCGCCCGCTGCACCATCAGGGCCCGCGGCTGGCCGGCGCCGTGATCGGGCAGGGCGGCGACGACGCGCAGATCCGGCTCGGCCAGCAGCCGTCCCCACCAGGCCGAGGCGGCGGTCAGGTCCATCAGCGCCCGCCCGCCCTCGCGCACCGCCGTGAGCGCCGCCTCGGGCTTGGCCGCCATCCGCACCGCCAGGCCGTACCGATCGGCGGCCAGCACCTGGCTGGCCGGACCCCAGACGATCAGCGGGGCGCCGTGGCCGGCGTCGATGCGGCCCAGGACCGCGCGGACGGCCGCCGCCTCGGACGGCGACAGGCCCTTGAGCAGGGCTCTCAGGGCGATCGCATCGGCGTCGGGACCCTGGCGGGGCCCGCCGGCCACGCGCGCCCGCACCGCCCTGGCGAGCGCGCGGTCCTGCGCCAGCCGCGCCGGATCTTCCGGAGGTTCGACCAGCATCAGAACAGCTTCGGCGCGGGGGCGAGGGCGAACGGCCCCAGCCAGGTGCGCCCCTCGCTGAAGCGCAGCACCAGATCGACCGGCCGGTCGCCCTGCACGCGCGAGGCGGCCGCGGCGCCCGCCGCCGCCATGCGGTTGACCGCCCCGGACCGGGAGTTCGCCAGTCCGGCCATGGCCGCCGCAGGCCGTTCGGCGGTCAGGGCCAGCTCGCCTTCCAGCCGCCCGTCCTCGCGCGCCGACAGGGCCTCGCTGGCGATCAGGGCGCGGCTGTCGCCGGCCTGCAACCGCCCCTTCACCGCGGCGAAACGCCCGTCCGCGGCGGTCCAGTTGGCGAACACCCCGGCGCTGTCGGCGCCGCGCAGGCGGCTGGCCTGTTCGACGGTGGCCTCGAACTCGAGGCTCAGGGCGCCCTGCCGCGTCGCCCCTTCGACCGGCCCGTTTGGCCGGCCGCGCGCGTCGATCAGACGGAACAGCATGTCCACCTCGTCGGTCGTCGCCGCGCCGTCGGTCAAGTGCGGCCGCATCTCGAACTGCACATGTTCGGCCGAGGCGATCGGGAAGGGTTCGGCGTCCGCCATCGGCGTGAAGGTCGGCCGGATCAGCTCGGCCCGCAGGTCGGGGAAGCGGTCCCGCAGATGGCTGACGCTCATCCGCGCGCCGTCGCCGCTGATGGCGATCTCGCCCTTGCCCGGGCGGGCCAGGGTGAGGCCCTCCGGCGCGATCAGCACCCAATGGCCGGGGTTCCAGGCGTTGGCCTCGGCCACCAGTTCGGGGGCTGAGAACCCGTGTCCGGACGGCGCCGTGATCCGGGCGTCCGGGAAGGCCAGACGCGTCCGGAACGGCCAGCCGGTCACCGTCGCCGGCTGATGCGCGATCCCCCAGCCGTCGTTGCGCAGGACCTGCTCCTGCACCGCCAGCCGGGTCTCGATCTGGTTGGCCAGATAAAGCCACCAGCCGGTCCAGAGGGCCAGCAGCACGCCGACGATGGCGAAGGGGATGATCAGGCCGCGGCGGGAGTGGCGGGCAGGGGTGTCGCTCATGGGCGCTCCTTATCAGAAGACAGGAACGCGCCAACCTGCTCCACGGCGTCGGCCAGCCCCATCCTTTGCACCTCTGTCCCTGGCGGCAGGCTGGCGAACAGCCGCGTCGGCGTGGCGGCGTCCAGCATGACGAACACCCCCTTGTCGTCGGCCCGGCGGATCAGCCGGCCGAAGGCCTGGGCCATCTTCGCCCGCGCCAGGGCGTCGTCGAAGTTTCTCCCGCCCGCCCCCTCGCCGCCGAAGCGCGCCCGCCGCGCCTTGTGCAGCAGGTCCGGCCGCGGCCACGGCGCCCGGTCGAAGGCGAGGATGCGCAGGGATCGTCCCGGCACATCGACCCCGTCGCGCACCGCATCGGTGCCCAGCAGGCAACTGTCCTGTTCGGCCCGGAACACATCGACCAACGCGCCCACTTCCAGCGGATCGACGTGCTGGGCGTAGAGTGGGATGCCCGCCTTCGCCAGATCCGGCCCCAGCCGCTCATAGACCGCCTTCAGCCGCCGGATGGCGGTGAACAGGCCCAGCCCGCCGCCGCCGGCCGCCAGGAACAGCTCGCGCATCGCCGCCGCCGTCTGGCGCGGGTCGTCCTTGATCAGATCGTTGACGACGATGACCCGGGCGTTGGCGGCGTAGTCGAACGGGCTCTCGACCTTCAGCGTTCGCGCCGGCTCGATCAGTCGCGCCGAGCCGGTGCGCAGCCGGGCCATGTCGAACGGATCGTCCGAGTTCGGATCGGACAGGGTGGCGCTGGTCACCAGCACCCCGTGCGCCGGCATGATCACCGCCGCCTCCAGCGGCACCGTCGGATCGATCCAGTGGCGCCGCAGGGCCACGTTCATGATCCGGCCGAACGCCGCCTCGGCCGACAGCCAGTCGACGAAATCCGGGTCCGGCTCGTCGGATGCTGCGTCCAGCGCCGCCAGCATCGAGCGCCAGCCGGGCAGGGTCATCCGCGCCCGCCGGTCCAGCCCGCGCAACGCGCCTTCGATGCGCGACCGCTGCGACCCGTCCAGCTCGGCCGCCTCGTCGTCGAGGATGTCCTCCAGATGCCGCGCCAGGGCCAGCAACGGCGCCTCGACCGCCGCCAGCGCCTGGGCCGCCTCGCGCGCCGTCTCCAGCACCGGATCGGTCACCGGCTTCAGCGCGCACTCCATGCCGAACTCGGTCCCGCTGCCCGAGGCGTTCTCGCTCGTCCGCGCCCGCAGCTGTTCCAGTCCCGCCAGCAGGAAGCGCTCGATCGGCCCGACCGGATTGACCTCGCCCGAGGCCGGCGCGATCCGCCCCGACACCCCTTCGCCGGGCAGCTGCGCCGCCGCCCGCACTGCGTCCTGCAGCGCCTTGGTCGCCGCCTCATTGTCCGCGCACAGGTCGCCCAGCCTCTGCTCCAGCCCGCGCCCGCGTCGCCCGCGCCCCTCCGGCCCGCGGATCCAGCGCCGCAGCTCGGCCGCCTCCTGTCCCGACAGACAGGCGGAGAAGGCGCTGTCGGCCGCGTCGAACAGATGGTGGCCCTCGTCGAACACGATCCGCTTCAGCGCCGCCGTCTCGCCGTCCTGCTTCAGCCCGCGCGCCGACCGCGCCCCGTCGAACGCCGCCTGGGTCATCACCAGCGCATGGTTGGCCACGACCAGATCGGCGCGGCGGCTGGCGCGGATGGTCTTTTCGACGAAACAGGTGCGGTAGTGGGGGCAGGCCGCGTGGACGCATTCGCCGCGCCGGTCGACCAGATTGGCGGCGCCGGCCTGATGGCTGGGTCCGACCGCGAACAGCCCCGGCAGCCACCCCGGATAGTCGCCGCCGGTCATGTCGCCGTCGCGCGTATGCAGGGCCCAGCGGCTGACCAGGGCCATGCCGATCAGGTCGCCGTTCCCCAGCTGCGCCGCCTGCACCATGTCCTGCAGGTTCAGCAGGCACAGGTAGTTCTCCCGCCCCTTGCGCACCACGGTCTTGCGTTTGCGCTCGACCGGATCGGGCCACAGGGCCGCGCTCTCGCGGTCGATCTGGCGCTGCAGGGCGCGGGTGTAGGTCGAAACCCAGGCCGCCCCCTGATTGCGCTCGGCCCACAGGCTGGCCGGGGCCAGATAGCCCAGCGTCTTGCCCGTCCCCGTCCCCGCCTCGGCCAGCAGCACCCGCGGCCGCCCCTCCTCATTGCGCGGCGAAAAGGCGAAGGCCGCCTCGGCCGCATAGTCCGACTGCGTCGGCCGCGTCTCGTCCAGCCCGGAGGCCTGCAGCAGCTTCTCCAGCCGGATCCGCGCGCTCTCGGAATCCACCGGCGCCGACCCGGCCTCGCCGCGCGGCGCCTCGTCCTCCCACTCCGGCAGCCGTGACCAGGCGTCCAGCCCGCTGCCGCGCAGATTGCGATCGCGCACCGGCTGATGCTGCAACGCCCCCAACACCCGCCAGCCCCATCCCCAGCCCGCGCGCCCCAAGGTCTCGGCCAGGGTGAAGGCGGCCTCGCGATCCGGATAGGCCGGATCGGCCAGTTCCTTCAGCAGGCCGTCGGCGGCCTTCCGCAGCGCCGCCGCCTGCGCCTCCGCCCCCTTCGGCTCGGCCTGGCCCATGGCCAGCGCCAGCCCGCTCGGCGACGGGGCGCTGAACCGCGCCGGCCGCACGAAGGCGAACAGCTCCAGCACGTCCAGCAAATCGGCCGACCGCCCGGGCGGCGCGACGCCCAGCCGCCGCGCCGTCAGACTGGCGTGCGCCACCAGCACCGGCCCGGTGGTGAAGGCTCCCTCGGCCGCCCCCCGCCCGATCTTGCGCGCGCCCGCGTCATCGCAGATCGCCCCCGCCCCCGGCGGCACGGCCAGCGCCGCCGGCAGCACGAGCCAGGGCTCGGCGCCGGTCAGGTTGGAGGCGGCGGTGAGGGAGTCGGTGGACACGGCTACCAGATAGCGCGGAAGGCCGTGAAACGGAACGGGAACATTCCATTGTCGGGCGCTCTCTCGCGTGATATATGGCCATGAAGCATAGCCATAATGGAGACGGCCATGAACTGGAGCCTCGCCAAGGCCAAGGACAACCTTTCGGAGGTCATCCGTCGTTCACGGACTGAAGGCCCGCAGGAGATTTCCATCCATGGCCAGGATGCTGCCGTGGTGCTCTCGGCCGAGGATTTCAGACGTCTGAAAGACCCGCGTGCGTCGCGCGATTTCAAGGATTGGCTCCTCAACGGTCCTTCGCTCGAGGGCGTCGACCTGGAACGCGACCGACGTTCGGCCCGGGACATCGAACCCTTCTGATGTTCCTGCTCGACACCAACGTCATCAGTGAGCCCAAGCGCGCGCGCCCGGATAAGCGCGTCCTGGACTGGCTCAGCGATCAACTGCTTTCGGACCTGCACCTCAGTGTGATCACCGTGGGAGAACTTCGGCGCGGCATCGTTCGGCTTGAACCCGGTCGGCGACGGGATGATCTCGATTTCTGGCTGGCGGACCTGATCCTCAGATACGGCGAGCGCATCCTGCCGGTCGATCTCGACGTCACAGAGCGATGGGCCGCTCTTGCGGAAACCGCTCGGGCCGCCGGCCGACCCTCGGAGATGACGGACGAGTTGATCGCGGCGACCGCGCATGTCCATGGCCTCACGGTGGTTACCCGCAATGTCCGCCACTTCGAGCCTACCGGCTGCCGGGTGCTGTCGCCATGGGGCGAGCCGTGAAGCGTCGTCGCATCGGTTGCCTGGTTGGCTTCTGCAGCGCGCTGCTGCTGGGTGTCGCCTTCATCTGGTGGTTCTTCTTCAGCGAGTTCATGGCGATAGATCGCTGTCTCGACGCAGGCGGGCGCTGGGCTGACGGCGGCTATTGCGAAGGCGCGCGGGCTGGCGAGTGACGCAGCTTCCCCCGCTCTTCGCCGACTGGTTCGCTTCGCGCGGCTGGGCGCCGCGTCGCCATCAGCTCGAGATGATCGCGGCGGCCCAGGCCGGCTCCCACGCCCTGCTGGTCGCCCCGACCGGGGGCGGCAAGACCCTGGCCGGCTTCCTGCCCTCGTTGATCGAACTGGCCGAACGCGGGCCCAAGCCGGCCACCGGCCCCGGCTCGGGCGTCCACACCCTCTACCTCTCGCCGCTCAAGGCCCTGACCACCGACGTCGAGCGCAACCTGATGACGCCGATCCGCGAGATCGGGCTGAACATCCACGTCGAGAGCCGCACCGGCGACACCAAACAATCCAAACGCCAGCGCCAGCGCGACTTCCCGCCCGACATCCTGCTGACCACGCCCGAACAGCTGGCCCTGTTCTGCGCCTGGGACGGCGCGCCCAGCTATTTCGCCGACCTCAGATGCGTGGTGCTGGACGAGGTGCACGCCATCTGGAGCGGCAAGCGCGGCGACCTGCTGAACCTCGGCCTCGGCCGGCTGCAGAAATACGCGCCGGCGATGCGCCGCGTGGCGCTGAGCGCGACGGTGGACGATCCGGAGATGATCGCGGGATGGCTGAGGCCCACAAGGAAAGCCCTCCCCCTTGATGGGGGAGGGTTGGGTGGGGGGGACAGCCTCACCGGATCAGGCGCCGCTCGCCGGGACGCCCCCGGTGGCGTTTCTTCCGAGCCGCCCGCGCCGCCTGCGACCGCCGCTGTCACCCCCATCCCCAACCCTTCCCCCATCAAGGGGGAAGGGAGTGGAAGGGCCAACTCCGCCGTCACGATTGTAAAGGGCGACCCCGGCGCCCCGCCCGTGGTCGACGTCCTGATCTCCGAAGGCCACGTCCCCTGGGCCGGTCACACCGGCCAGCACGCCATCCCCGAGGTCTATGAGGCGCTCAAACGCTCGGGCATGACGCTGATCTTCGTCAACACCCGCTGGCAGGCCGAGTTCGTCTTCCAGTCGCTGTGGGCCATCAATGACGACAGCCTGCCGATCGCCCTGCACCACGGCTCCCTCGCGGCCGAGCAGCGGCGCAAGGTCGAGGCGGCCATGGCCCGCGGCGACCTGCGCGCCGTGGTCTGCACCTCGACCCTGGACCTCGGCATCGACTGGGGCGACGTCGACCTCGTCATCCAGCTGGCCGCGCCCAAGGGCGCCAGCCGCCTGGTCCAGCGCATCGGCCGCGCCAATCACCGTCTCGACGAACCGTCGCGCGCCCTGATGGTCCCGGCCAGCCGCTTCGAGATGCTGGAATGCCAGGCCGCGCGCGAGGCGGTGGCCGAGAACGCCTTCGACTGGGAGCCGGTCCACACCGGCACCCTCGACACCCTCGCCCAGCACGTCATGGGCTGCGCCTGTTCCGAACCCTTCGCCATGGAGGATCTGTATGCTGAGATCACCGGCTGCGGCCCCTATCGCGGCCTGACGTACGAACAGTTCGAGGAGGTCGTCGATCTCGTCGCCACCGGCGGCTACGCCCTGCGCACCTACGAACGCTTCGCCCGCATCGTCCGCGACGGCCACGGCCGCTGGACGGTGCGCAACGCCCAGACGGCCCAGCGTCACCGCATGAACGTCGGGACCATCGTCGCCGCCGCGACGCTCAACGTCCGCATCGCCTCGCGCCGCGGCGGCGCCTCGAAACAGCTGATCGGCGGCCGCAAGGTCGGCGAGGCCGAGGAGAACTATTTCGAACAGATGTCGCCCGGTGACACCTTCGTCTTCGCCGGCCAGGTCTGGGCCTTCCAGGGCATCGCCGGCATGGACGCCCTCGTCACCCACGCCCAGGACAAGGATCCGAAAATCCCCTCATGGGGCGGTTCCAAATTCCCCATGTCCACCTCCCTCGCCGACCGCGTCCGCGCCATGATCCAGGACCGCGACCACTGGCGCGTCCTGCCGCCCGACGTGCAGGAGTGGCTGGAGCTGCAGGAGGACAGGTCCGCCATCCCGGACGCCGACACCCTGCTGGTCGAGACCTTCCCGCGCGGCAGCCGGCATTTCCTCGTCGCCTATCCCTTCGCCGGCGGCCTCGCCCACGGCACCCTGTGCATGCTGCTGACCCGCCGCCTCGACCGGCTCGGCGTCGGGCCCTTGGGCTTCGTCGTCACCGACTATTCCCTCGCCATCTGGTCGATCAAGCCGATGGACCAGCTCGACCTCGACGCCCTGTTCGAGCCCGACATGCTCGGCGACGATCTAGAATCCTGGCTGGAGGAGAGCTTCATGATGAAGCGCACCTTCCGCAATGGCGCCCTGATCTCCGGCCTGATCGAGAAGCGCCAGCCGGGGAACGAGAAGACCGGCCGGCAGGTGACCTTCTCGACCGACCTGATCTACGACGTGTTGCGCCGCCATCAACCCGATCATCTGCTGCTCAAGACCGCCCGCGCCGACGCCGCCGCCGGCCTGCTCGACGTCGCCCGCCTCGGCCAGCTGCTCGAGCGCATCCAGGGCCAGATCAAACTCATGCGCCTCGAACGCCCCTCGCCCTTCTGCGTCCCCGTTCTCGTCCAGATCGGCCGCGAGCGGGTCGGCGGCGGTCAGGCGGCCGAGATGATCCTCGACGCCTCAGCCTATGGCTTCGACGAGGAAGAGCTGATCGCCGAGGTCATGGCCGACGCCCCGGCCGAGGCCGCCCCATGAACGCGGCCCTGCGCCAGGCCCTGTCCCCCGCCCGCTGCCCCAGCGGCGGCCTGCGCGTCTCGATCGAGGGCGAGCCCTGCGTGTTGCGCTGCTCCGGCGCCCTGTGGGTGCTGAACCACCGCACCCTGATCGCCGCCGACCTGCATCTGGAGAAGGGCTCGGCCTTCGCCGCCCGCGGCCAGATGCTGCCCCCCTACGACAGCCGCGCCACCCTCGACCGGCTCGAGGCCGAGATCGACGCCCTGCAGCCGACGACCGTCATCCTGCTCGGCGACAGCTTCCACGACGCCAGATCCGTCGGCCGCATGGCCCCCGACGACCGCGCCCGCCTCGACCGGCTGGCGACCGGCCGCGACTGGGTCTGGCTGGAAGGCAATCACGACATCGCCGCCCTCGCGGACTCCGTGAACGACCTCGTCGGCGAAGTCGTCGAGACCCTGTCCCTCGGCGCCCTGCGCCTGATCCATGAGCCCCAGCCCGGCGTCCGCCCCGGCGAGATCGCCGGCCACCTGCACCCCGCCGCCCGCGTCGCCGCCCACGGCCGCGGCGTCCGCCGCCCCGCCTTCGTCACCGACGGCCGCCGCGCCGTCCTCCCCGCCTTCGGCGCCTTCACCGGCGGTCTCGACGTGCGCGACCCGGCCATCGCCGGCCTGTTCGCCGACCCGCCGCTGGCGGCGGCGCTGGGCCGGGACAAGGTGCATGCCCTGGCGTGGGAGACGCTGCGGTAGCGCTGCCGCTAGGTGAGAGCCGGTCGAACCTCGGCGGTCAGCAACGCGTCCGACGCCCCCTCGATCCGCGCCTCCAGCGTCTCCATGAACTCCGCCCGCTTCAGCCCCGCCGGGATCGCGGGCAGGAACTCATAGACCACCGTCCCCGGATAGCGCCGGAACCCGTGCGCCGGCCAGTGCACCCCCGAGTTCGTCGCCATCGGAACGCACGGGCAGTCCAGATCCCGGTACAGCGCCGCGATGCCCGGCTTGTAGTCCGGCGCCGCCCCGACCGGCGTCCGCGTCCCCTCCGGGAAGATCAGGATCTGCCGCCCCTGGGCGAACCGCGTCCGCGCCTGCCGCACCATCTCCTTCAGCGCCTTGGAGTGGGCCGAACGGTCGACCGCGATCATCCCGGTCTTCCACGCGAACCAGCCGAAGAAGGGCAGGGGCCGCAGCTCCTTCTTCATGATGAAGCAGTTGTCGGGAAGGATGGCGAAGGGCGCGATGACGTCGAGCATGCCCTGGTGCTTGCCGGCGATCAGCGAGGCCCCCTCGGGCCGGTGCTCCAGGCCGCGGAACTCGACCCTGACCCCGGCGATCCAGCGCAGGCCGAACAGCACGAAGCGCGACCAGTTGCGGATCACCCACATGGCCTGCGGATAGGGCATCAGCAGCGCCGGCGACAGGCCGACGGCGAACAGGGCCATCGACAGATACAGCCACAGCACGAAGACAAGCGAGCGCAGGGTGGTCAAATCAGGCGGCCTTTTCGGTCGGCGTCGCCGCCCCTTCGGCGGCCGGTCGCTCGCCGACATGGCCGACCAGCGCCCGGCCGAGGGCGGCGAGGTATTTCATATATTCCAGCGTCATCCGCCGCGCCGTCACCGCCGCCCGCCACCATTCCGTATCGTCCAGCGACGGCGTCTCGACGGCATAGGGCGTCAGCGCCAGCTCCGGCGCGGCGGCCCGGATCTCGGTCAGGGCCCGCGGCATGTGATAGTCGGACGTCACCACGATCAGGCTGTCATAGCCTTTGGACTCGGCCCAGGCGGCGATCTCCTGGGCGTTGCCGATGGTGTCCTCGGCCTCGAACCCCAGATCGACGCAGCAGTTGAACAGCCGGGTCGAGCCGGGCGTCAGGGCGCGCAGCTCCTGACGGCGCACCTCGCGATTGACGCCCGAGATCAGCACCCGCTGGCCCTTGTCCTGCTCCAGCAGGCGGATGGCGGTGTTGACCCGCTCGGCCGAGGGGCCGGTCAGGGCGACGATGGCGTCGGCCCGCGCCGGCTCGGCGGCCGGCGCATAGCCGCGCACCCGCTCGGCGAAGGCGAACAGCCCGGCCAGCCAGATGACGGCGATAATGGCGATGAAGGTGAGAAACTTCATGGCGTTAACCTAGTGTCCCCCGCCCAGTCGCGCCAGCGCGGTGATCCGCGCCGCGACAAGCGCTACCGTAGCCGCCAGCAGCGGACATGGCGAGAGCATCACCAGATCGCTCCACGCCACCGGCAGGGCCGGCGTCACCCCCTCGGCCCCGCCGAGGAACCTCAGTCCCGCCACCAGCGCCATGGCCGCGACCGTTCCGGCGGCCCCGGCCCCCGCCGCCAGCAGGCCGTAGCGGGTCTGGTACAGGCCGGCGATCCGACTGTCCGAGGCCCCGTTCAGGCTCAGCGTCTCGATGATCGTCCGCTGCGCCGCCATCCCGGCCCGGGTGGCGTAGACGATCGCCGCCCCCGCCCCGCCCGCGGTCAGCAGGAAGGCCGCGACGGCGAGGGCGGTGATCAGCGCCGCCGACCGCTCGACCTCGCCGCGCCACAGGCTGTGGTCGTCGACGGTGGCGTCGACCCCGGCCTCGGCCAGGGCCCGGCTCAGGCTTACCGCGCTGGCCGGGGCCTCGCGGTCCAGCCGCACCGTGACCAGATGCGGCAGGGGCAGGTCGGGCAGCACCGCGTCGCCGACCCACGGCCGCAACAGGGCCTCGGCGGTCTTGCGGTCCATCGCCTCGGCCTCCTCGACCCCGGTCACCCCGGCCAGGGTCTGGGCCGCGCGCGCCGCCGCCTCGGCCCCGGTCTCATTGACCCGGGGCCGCACCTGAACCGTCGCCTCGCTGCGCAGCTGCATCGCCCAGCCATGCGCCGCCCGGTCCGCCGCCAGGGCCCCGACGGCCGACAGGCAGGCGAGGAAGCACAGCACCGCGATCACCGCCGCCAGCCACGGCTCGCCGCCGCCGTCGCGCGGCAGGATTCCGCCGCGTCCTGACAGCCACCGCCGGATCATGCCTCGCCCCCGGTCAGCCGTCCGCCCGCCAGCCGCAGCAGCGACGCCCCCGACGCCCGCGCCAGCGCCTCGTCATGGCTGGCGATCAGCACCGTGGTCCCCAGCCGGTTCAGCGACTGGAACAGTTTCAGCAGCCGCTCGCCCATCACCGCATCGACGCTGCCGGTCGGCTCGTCGGCCAGGATCAGGTCCGGCCGGGTCACCACCGCCCGGGCGATGGCCAGCCGTTGTTTCTCGCCCCCCGACAGGGTCGGCGGCCGGTCTTCCATCCGCTGGCCCAGTCCGACCCAGTCCAGCATCTCCGCGACATCCCCGGCGTAGCTCTCGCGCTTCGCCCCGGCCAGCCGCAGCGGCAGGGCGACATTGTCGAAGGCCGACAGATGGTCCAGCAGGCGAAAGTCCTGGAACACCACCCCCATGCGCCGCCGGAAGCCTGGCAGGGCCGACCGCGGCGCCGCCCCGGCCTCCTCGCCGAACAGCTCCAGCCGGCCCGCCGTCGGCCGCCGCGCCAGGGTCAGCAATTGCAGCAGCGTCGACTTCCCGGCCCCCGACGGCCCGGTAAGGAAGTGGAAAGAGCCGGCGGGCAATATGAGGTTAATGTCCCGCAGCACGCTTGGGCCGTCCGCATAGCCGAACCCCACGCCCGCGAGGCGGACGGTGTCGGTCGCGGAGGCGGTCATGGCGGCGCGGCGGGGCTGGACGGGCATCGATTTCGGGTCAGGACGCGGCCAGGCCGCGACGGGAGGGGGCGAAGAGCCTCGCAGTCAGCGCACATGATACTGACCTGCCCGTCCTGCGCCACCAGCTATTTCACCCCCGATGAAGCGATCGGACCGGGCGGCCGGACCGTGCGCTGCAAGTCGTGCCGCCACACCTGGCGGGCGACGCTGGACGAGCCGCTGGAGCTGTCGCAGTCCTCGACGCCCACCGAGGCCGTCAGCTTCGGCCACCGCGACGAGCCCGAACCCGAATCACTGGCCGAGACCCCGGCCCCCGAACTGCCCAAGGCCTTCCGCGCCCGGGCTGAACAGCAGCGCCGTCTGCGCCGCGCCGCGGCCCATGGCGTGGTCTGGGCCGGCATCGCCTCGGGCTTCGCCGCCTTGCTGGCCTCAGCCTGGCTGTTCCGGGTCGAGGTGGTCGAACTGGCCCCGCGCACCGCCGCCGCCTATGCCGCCGTGGGCCTGACGGTGAACCCGACCGGGCTGGACTTCGAGGCGGTCACCGCCCGGCCCCTGCACAACGACCCGGGCCGGGTGCTGGTCTCCGGCGCCCTGAGGAATGTGCGCGACAATGAGCGGATCGCCCCGCCCGTCCGCGTGGCCCTGCTGGACGCGCACGGAGCAGAGATCGGCCACGCCGTCGTCCGCATCGACGCCGCCCCGGTGCTGCCGGGCAGGGTCCAGGGCTTCGCCGCCCTCATTCCCGACCCGGGCGCCCGCGGTCAGGGCATCGGCGTCGCCTTCATGCTGGAGGAGGCTGAACCGCGCGCCGCCGCGCCGCCCGCCCGGGCGGCG
>JAHJNW010000011.1 GCA_018820665.1 Alphaproteobacteria bacterium
CCGACGGCATGGACGACGGTCTCGGTGGCCTTGACGTAGTGGGGGTGGACGCCGCCCGAGATCACCGCCTTGTTGCGGCGGGACACGCGGGTGGCCATCAGCACGCCCTCGGCCATGGCGGTCGAGCCGTCATAGAGGCTGGCGTTGGCCACCGGCATGCCGGTCAGGTTCGCGACCTGGGTCTGGAACTCGTACAGATACTGCAGCGTGCCCTGGGCGATTTCCGGCTGGTACGGCGTGTAGCTGGTCAGGAATTCCGACCGCTGGATCACATGGTCGACCGTGGCCGGCACATGGTGCTTGTAGGCGCCGGCCCCGCAGAAGAACGGAACCGTCCCGGCCGTGGCGTTCTTCGCCGCCATGGCCCCCAGCGCCCGCTCGACCTCCAGCTCGCCCGCCACGCGCGGCAGGTCGACGAAGCCGTCGCGGCGCGCCGCCTGCGGCACGTCCACGAACAGGTCGTCGATGGTCTTGGCCCCGATCGCCGCCAGCATGGCGGAGCGGTCGTCGGGCGTCAGCGGGAGGTAGCGCATGGCGGGGGGAGGTCCGTGCGGGAGAGGAGGAAACTAGAGGGTGGCGAGGAAGGCGTCGTAGGCGGCGCGGTCCATCAGGGCGTCGATCTGCGAGCCGTCCGACACGCGGATCTTGGCGAACCAGCCGTCGCCTTCGGGGTCGGCGTTGACCGTCTCGGGGGCCGAGGCGAGGGCGGCGTTGCCCTCGATCACCTCGCCCGAGAGCGGGGCGTAGACGTCCGAGGCCGCCTTGACGCTCTCGACGACGGCGAAGCTGTCGCCCTTCGAGACGGTTTTGCCGGCTTCCGGCGTCTCGACGAACACCACGTCGCCGAGGGCGTCAGCGGCGTGCTTCGAAATGCCGACGGTGGCGACGTCGCCGTCGAGGCGAACCCACTCGTGATCCTTGGTGAAATGCATCGGTCTGTCTCCGGAAGGCTCAGACGGCCTTGGGTTTGCGATAGTAGCGTTGGGCGACGAAGGGCATGGCCACGACCTCGGCGGCGGCGGCCTTGCCGCGGACGATGACCTTCAGGTCCGTCCCGAGGGCGGCGAAGGCGGGCGGGACGTAGCCCATGGCGATGTTGCGGCCCAGGGTCGGGGAGGGGCCGCCCGAGGTGACCTTGCCGATGACGGTTCCGTCGGCGTCGGCGATTTCGGCGCCCTCGCGGGCCGGGGCGCCTTCCTTGACGCTGAGGCCGACGCGGACCCGCGAGGGGCCGTCGGCCAGTTCCTTCAGGATGCGTTCGGCGCCGTTGAAGTCGGCCCGCTCCTTGCGCGACTTCGACAGGGCGAAGGTCAGGCCGCCCTCGACCGGGCTGGTTGTGGCCTCGATGTCATGGCCGTGCAGCGGCAGGCCGGCTTCCAGACGCAGGCTGTCGCGGGCCCCGAGGCCGATCGGCTTGACCCGGGCGTCCTCCAGCAAGGCGTTCCAGATGCGCTCGGCGTCGGCATTCGGAACCGAGATCTCGTAGCCGTCCTCGCCGGTGTAACCCGAGCGGGAGACGTAGCAGTCGACCCCGAACAGCATCAGTCGGGCGCAGTCCATGAAGCCGAACTCGGCCAGCACCGGTTCGTGCTTCGCCATCACCTCGGCCGCTTCGGGGCCCTGGATTGCGATCAGGGCCCGGTCGTCCAGCACGGTCAGCACCGCGTCGCCGGACAGATTGGCTTTCAGGAAGGCGAAGTCGGCGTCCTTGTTGCCGGCGTTGACCACGACATAGAGGCCGTCGTGGTCGGGCTTGCCGGCCATCAGATCGTCCATGATCCCGCCTTCGGCGTTCAGCAGCAGGCTGTATTTCTGCTTGCCGGCCTTGAGGATCGCATAGTCGCCGGGCACGAAACGCTCGAACTGGGCGACGGCGTCGTCGCCGGTGATCTTGCACTGGCCCATGTGCGAGACGTCGAACAGGCCGGCATGTTCGCGGGTCCAGCGGTGCTCGGCCAGCACGCCCTCGTACTGCACCGGCATGTCATAGCCGCCGAATCCGACCATGCGGGCGCCCAAGGCGCGATGCGCGGCGTTGAGGGGCGTGGTCTTGAGAGTGTCGTCGGTCATGTCAGGCCTTCAGAGTCGCGTTGCGGGGCGGAAAGCTCCG
The DNA here is from genome assembly GCA_018820665.1 of Alphaproteobacteria bacterium. GTDB lineage: Bacteria > Pseudomonadota > Alphaproteobacteria > Caulobacterales > Caulobacteraceae > Brevundimonas. The sequence goes on from JAHJNW010000011.1 coordinate 2,111, forward strand.
CCGTCCTCGCGCCCCCGCTGTCCTGAAGCCTGAGAGATTCCGGCGCCCTGAGTGAGGCGTCTTGCTCCGTCGGCGCATCCCGGGGGATGACTTTCCAGCGTCCGAATGTTCTCGCGGTCCGTTTGCCTGAGCGTTTCCGGGGCGGTTGCGCCTTCGGCTCCGGGGTCTTCGAAAAGGCCCCGATCTCTCCCGCGAGATCGCCGTGACCTAGGCCCCGACTCAGCGCCCAAGTCAAGCGTGGGCGGCGTAGGCCTCGACCTCGGCGATCCGCGCCGCCTTCTGCTCCGGATCGAGGAACGAGCCCTCGAAGCTGTTGCGCGCAATCGCCGTCACCTGCGCCCGCGTCAGATCGACCGCCGCGGCGAGCTGGCGGTAATTTTCGTTCACATAGCCGCCGAAATAGGCCGGATCGTCCGAGTTCAGCGTCACGTGCAGGCCGCGGCGCAACATCTCCGGCACGGGATGGTCCTTCAGGTCGTCGACCACGCAGAGCTTCAGGTTCGACAGCGGGCACACCGTCAGGGTCATCTGCGAGGCCGCCAGCCGTTCGATCAGCGTCTCGTCCTCCATCGAGCGGTTGCCGTGGTCCATCCGGTCGATGTGCAGCAGGTCCAAGGCCTCGTGCACATAGGCAGGAGGACCCTCCTCGCCGGCGTGGGCGCACAGTTTCAGGCCGAGGTCGCGGGCGGCGGCGAAGACGCGCTGAAATTTGGACGGCGGGTGCCCGACTTCGGAGGAGTCCAGCCCGACGCCGATGAAGTGATGCAGATATGGCTTGGCCATCTCGAGCGTGGCGAAGGCCTCCTCTTCGGACAGGTGGCGCAGGAAGCTGAGGATCAGGCCGGAGGTGACGCCCAGCTCGGCCTTCGCCCGGTCCATGCCGGCGATCAGCCCTTCGACCACCACCTCGAACGGGACGCCCCGGTCCGTATGGGTCTGCGGGTCGAAGAAAATCTCGGCGTGGCGGACGTTATCGGCCGCCGCGCGCTGGAAATAGGCGAAGGCCAGGTCCTCGAAGTCTTGTCGCGTCAGCAGCACATTGGCCCCGGCGTAATAGATGTCGAGGAAGTCCTGCAGGTTGGAAAAGTCATAGGCCGCCCGAACGGCCTCGACGCTGTCGAACGGGATGACCACGCCATTGCGCTGCGCCAGTTCGAACATCAGCTCGGGCTCGAGGCTGCCCTCGATATGCAGATGCAGCTCGGCCTTGGGCAGGCCAGCGATATAGGCGTCGAGGGACATGGGCGGCTCCGTGCTGGGCGCCCAGTCTAACCTACATCTGCTCTGGCGTGTCGATGCCCAGCAGGTTCAGAGCCGTTTCCAGCTGATCCAGCACCGCCTTCGACAGGGTCAGCCGCGAGCCCTTCGTCGCCTCGTCCGGTGCGATCAGCACCGGGCAGGCGGCGTAGAATTTCGAGAATGACTGGGCCAGCCGGTAGGCGTGCTCCGAAATCAGGTGCGGCATCCGCTTGTCGTAGGCTTCGGTCACCGCCTGGGAGAAGGCGTCCAGCGTCAGGGCCAGATCGCGTTCGGCCGGCTCGGCGATCACAACCGGCCCCGCCGCCGCGCCCTGATCCGCCGCCTTGCGCAGCAGGGATTTGATCCGCACCGCCTGGTACAGCAGATAGGGCCCGGTCTTGCCCTCGAAGCTCATGAACCGGTCGAGGTCGAAGACGTAGCTGGTGGTGCGGCTGTTCGACAGGTCGGCGAATTTCAGCGCCGCGACGGACACCTTGTGGGCGATGTCGTCGAACTCGGCGTCGGACAGATCGGCTCCCAGCTTCGCCTCGCGCAGGCGCTCGCGGGCCTTGTCGGTGGCCATGGTGATCAGGTCGTGCAGCTTCAGGACGCCGCCGGCGCGGGTCTTGAACGGCTTGCCGTCGGGCCCGTTCATGGTGCCGAAGCCGAGGTGTTCCAGCGTTCCCTCGGCGGCGTAGCCGGCCAGATAGGCCGCGCGGTAGACCTGCTCGAAATGCTCGGCCTGGCGCTCGTCGACGACGTACAGGATCAGGTCCGGATCGATCGCCTTGCGGCGGTCAAGGATCGTGGCGAGATCGGTCGTGCCGTACATGGCCGACCCTTCCGAGCTGATCACCAGCAGAGGCGGCGGGCTCGGCGCTTCGATCACCGAACCGTCGGCCAGCTTACGCTTGCGCGTCTCGCCGGGCCGGGCGACGTGGACCACACGGGCCCCGTCATCTTCGACCAGCAGGCCGGTCGCTTCCAGATGGGCGATCATCTCGGCCATCACCGGGTCGGCGTCGCTCTCGCCGTTCCACAGGTCGAAGGTCACGCCCAGCGCTCCGAATTCGCGCTCCAGCGCCGTGCGGCTGACAGCGACGAAATGAGCCCACAGGGCGCGATAGCCGGGGCGTCCGCCCTGCAGCTCGGCCGTCGCCTTGCGGGCGCGGTCGCGGAAGGCGGGGTCTTTCTTCGCCATGGCCGCGGCGGCCGGATACAGCCGTTCGAGGTCTTCCAGCGTGACCGGGCTGTCGGCCGGGAAGGGTCCGTCGCCCTCGGCGAGGAAGGCGTCCGCCTTGCCTTCATCGCCGACCGCGACGATCAGCAGCCCCATCTGGAAGCCCCAGTCGCCGAAATGGGCGTCCCCCCACACCGTGTCGCCGCGGAAGCGGAACAGCCGCTTCAGGCTCTCGCCGATGATGGAGGAGCGCAGATGGCCGACATGCATCGGCTTGGCCACGTTCGGTCCGGCGAAGTCGATCACCACCTTGCGCGGCGCGGCGACGACGGCGGCGCCGGCGTGCGCACTGTCGGCGGCAACCTCGGCCGCCCGCGCCGCCAGCGTGGCGTCGGCGACTTTGAGATTGATGAAACCCGGTCCGGCCACCTCGACGGAGGCCAGCCGATCATCGCCCCTGAGCCGCTCGGCCACGCGCGTCGCCAGCTCGCGCGGATTGGCTTTCAGCGCCTTGGCCGCCGCCAGGGCTCCGTTGGACTGGAAGTCGGCAAGGTCGGGCCGATCCGACGGGGTCACGCGGGCGAGGGCGGGGTCCACGCCTTCGGCGGCGAAGGCGGTCCCGACCGCTTCGCCCAGGACGGTCCTGAGATCGGTCATTCTACGGGTTCGCGGGCGTCGTGGCGGCCTGGGCGCCCGCGTTGACGCGGAAGCGGCTGCCGGATCGGTTGAACTCCGCCATCTGCGGCGTGATGTCGAAGCCGACCAGAATCTCGAAATTGTCGCCGCTGGTGGTGGCTTCGGCGCGCGGGATGAGGATGGTCTGCTCCTGCGTCACCTCGGTGGTCTCAGCGCCCTCGAAGACCACAGGCAGGTCGAAATACTGCTTGGCCAGCACCGCCTTGTTCCGCTCGGTCACCGCGATCCAGTAACGGTAGGTCCGGGCGTCGCCCTCCGCCTGCGGCCCGCGGCCGAGATTGAACAGCACCCGGGTATGCACCGAAATCGGCTCGTCGCCCTGGTAGGCGCAGTCCGAGGTCAGCCCTTGAATCTCTCCCGTGAAGCCGACGTTGGCGACCGTGACCCGGTCGCCCGCCAGTTCGACGTAGCGGGCGGCGTCATACAGGATCTTCACATAGGGGCAGGGACCGGCTGCGGCGCTGCGGCGCAGGGGCGCGATCCGCGTCGGCGCGCGCGACTCCTCGTCTGGCCGCGTGCCGTCCGCATTTTCGTTGCCGGGGCTGCGTCGGCCCGGGTTGGTTTGGGCCTCCGCTACGGTCGGTATCGCAGCGCAGGCCAGCGCTGCGGCCGTGAAGACCGGGAGCAGGGAAAGTTTGAGGGCGCGACGCATCGAAAGCTCTTCCACGAACGAGGAGGCGCGCGACAGCCCGACGCCGAGCGCACGCTCGTCGCTGATAGCGGCTAAAGCGAGGCGCGGCAAACACGCGCTGGCTCCCGGAACAGGGGAATGGGTGGTGGCGGCGGGCGGGCCGAACGCCTAGGTTCCGCCCATGACCCTGCACGCGCCGATCCCGGCTCCCGAAAAGCGTCCGCTGACAGTCCGGCTGGCCACTCCGCGCGGCTTCTGCGCCGGGGTCGATCGGGCGATCCAGATCGTCGAACGCGCGATCGAGAAATACGGGGCGCCCGTGTATGTGCGCCACGAGATCGTGCACAACCGTCACGTGGTCGAGCGTCTCAAGGCCATGGGCGCGGTGTTCGTGCGCGAGCTGGATGAATGCCCCGACGACCGGCCGGTCGTCTTTTCCGCCCATGGCGTGCCCAAGTCCGTGCCGGCGGGCGCGAAGGCTCGGCGGATGCTGTATCTCGACGCCACCTGTCCGCTGGTGTCCAAGGTCCATGTCGAGGCCGAGCGCCATCACGCCGCCGGTCGCCACATCATCCTGATCGGCCACGCCGGCCATCCCGAGGTGGTCGGCACCATGGGCCAGTTGCCGCCCGGGGCGATCAGCCTGATCGAGACGGTCGAGGACGCCGCGCGGTTCGAGCGCCCCGGCGATGCGCCGCTGGCCTATGCGACCCAGACGACGCTCTCGGTCGACGACACCAGCGAAATTCTCGCCGTGCTCAAGCAGCGCTTCCCGGAGCTGCCCGACCCGCACAAGGAAGACATCTGCTACGCGACCACCAACCGCCAGGAGGCGGTCAAGCGGCTGGGCGCGGGGTGCGACCTCGTGCTGGTGGTGGGATCGAAGAACTCTTCCAACTCGGTGCGGCTGGTCGAGGTGGCGCTTCGGGCCGGGGCCCGTGACGCCCGGCTGGTGGATGACGCCAGCCACGTCGACTGGCGCTGGCTGGACGGCGTTTCGACGCTCGGCGTCACGGCCGGCGCCTCCGCGCCCGAACCCCTGATCGAGGCCCTCATCGACGCCGTCCGCGCCCGGTTCGACGCCGAGGTCATAGAGGACGCCGGCGAGCGCGAGACCGTGACATTCAAGCTGCCTCGCGTCCTGACGACCTGAAGGCGGGCTCGCCGCCCTTGCGCGGCGGGAGCGTTTGCCCTTGGCTGGCGTTGACTGTCCGGTCTGTCAGGGGAAGCGTCATGCGTCGGAATCAGATTGTGGCCCTCGGTCTGGCGGCCCTCGGCCTGGCGGCGGTCGCCGGTTGCCAACAGTCGGAACCACCCGCGGCCCCGCCGCCCGAACCGTCCGCGCCGATCGCCGAGACCGCGCCCGTTACGGCCACATATGTCTGCGACAGCGGCCTGACCGTCGCTGTGGCGTATCCCGATCCGCAGTCGGCCCAGGTCACCTACCGCGACCGCACCTACGCCCTGCGCGGCGCTCCGGCCGCCTCCGGGGCCCGCTACAGCGACGCCGAGGTCGAATGGCGCTCCCTCACCCGCGACGGCGTCGAACAGGCCACGCTCAGCCGCCTGGTGGCCGAGGACGCGCCGATCGTCCTCGAACGCTGCAGCCGCCCCGCGCCCGGCGCGAGCCTGGTCGTGCCCCCGCCGGCGGACGCCGCCGCGGGGGACCAGGCTCCGGCCGCCGCCGCGCCGCCGTGCAGGGGGCCGCAACTCAAGCTCTCGGCTGAGGGCGGCGACGCGGGCGCGGGCAACCGGGTCTCGATCCTTGGCGTGCAGAATATCGGCGCCGCGGCCTGCAGCCTGACCGGCTATCCGATCGTCACCCTGCAGGATGCGCAGGGTGGGCCGATTGGCGCCGTGCGCGCCGAGCAGAGCCTTGGCAGTTATTTCCGGCAGGGCGAGATTCCGGGGCCGGTCGAACTGGCTCCGCAGGCCAAGGCCTTCTTCGACATCGCCTGGAACGTCGTTCCGGACGAAAGCCAGGGGCAGAAGACGTGCCCGTCCGCGGCCCGGATCCGGATTACCGCGCCCGGTGACACCTCTCCAGTAGCCCTGGCCCAGGCATTCACACCGTGTGGCGGCCGGATTCGGGTCAGTCCCTTCCGACCCTTGGCCGAGGCCGAGCCCGCGGCCTAGGTCCTGGCGTTTCAAGGGCTTCAAACGGCCTTCAAAACGGCGTAGCGGAGCGCGCATGACAGCCAGCTTCCACGACCGCGTGCGCGCGGAACTCGCCGACATCGACGCCCAGGGGCTGACCAAACCCGAGCGGATCATCGCCTCCCGTCAGGGTCCGGTGATCAGGGTCGGCGGGCGCGATGTGCTCAACTTCTGCGCCAACAACTACCTCGGTCTCGCCGGCGACGAGCGGGTGGCCCAGGCCGGTATCCGGGCGCAGGAACAGTGGGGCGCCGGGACGGCTTCGGTGCGCTTCATCTGCGGCACGCTGGAGATCCACAAGGAGCTGGAGCGGTCGGTCGCCGACTATCTCGGCTTCGAGGACACGATCCTGTTCGCCGCCGCCTTCGACGCCAACGGCGGCCTGTTCGAACCGCTGTTCGGGGCCGAGGACGCCATCGTCTCCGACAGCCTGAACCATGCCTCGATCATCGACGGGGTGCGGCTGTGCAAGGCCAAACGCTACCGCTTCGCCAACTCCGACATGGACGACCTCGAGACCCAGCTGAAACAGGCCCGGGCCGACGGCGCGAAGGAGATCGTCATCGCCACCGACGGCGTCTTCTCGATGGACGGCTATATCGCGAAGCTGAAGGACATCCGGGCCCTTGCCGACAAATACTCGGCGCTGATCATGGTCGACGACTGCCACGCCACCGGCTTCCTCGGCCCGCAGGGGCGCGGCTCCTACGCCCACCACGGGGTCGAGATCGACTTCCTGACCGGCACCTTCGGCAAGGCGCTGGGCGGGGCCATGGGCGGCTTCATCTGCGCGACGTCCGAGGTGGTGTCCCTGCTGAAGCAGCGGGCCCGACCCTATCTCTTCTCCAACGCCCTGGCCCCGGCCATCTGCGGCTCGAGCCTCGAGGCCATCCGCATCGCCGGCGGCGACGAGGGGGACGCGCTGCGCACACAGCTGTTCGCCAACGCCGCCCGCTATCGCGCCGCCATGACCGACGCCGGCTTCACCCTGCTGCCCGGCGAGCATCCGATCATCCCGGTGATGCTGGGCGACGCCAAACTGGCCCAGGACTTCGCCGCCCGTGCGCTGGAGCTGGGCGTCTATGTCATCGGCTTCAGCTTCCCCGTGGTGCCGCGCGGTCAGGCCCGCATCCGGACCCAGATGTCGGCGGCGCACACCTTCGAACAGATTGATCAAACGGTCGCGGCGTTCACGACGGCCGGCAAGGAATTGGGAGTTATCTGATGGCGGACACCATGAAGGCCCTGGCCAAGACCAAGCCGGGCGTCGGCCTGGAGCTGATCGACGCCCCGATCCCGGTCGCCGGCGACGAGGACGTGCTGATCCGGGTGCACCGCACCGCCGTCTGCGGCACCGACATCCATATCTGGAATTGGGACGAGTGGAGCCAGAAGAACGTCCCGGTGCCGATGATCACCGGACACGAATTCTCCGGTGAGATCGTCGCCATCGGCAAGGACGTCGATCGCCGTCTCAAGGTCGGCCAGCGCGTCTCGGCCGAGGGCCATGTCATCGACCTGAACTCGGAAGCGGCCCGCGCCGGCCATTTCCACCTCGATCCGGCGACCCGCGGCATCGGCGTCAACCGTCAGGGCGCCTTCGCCGAATTCGTCGTCGCCCCCGCCTTCAACGTCATCGAGCTGCCCGACGAGGTGCCGTACGAGATCGGCGCCATCCTCGATCCGTTCGGCAACGCCGTGCACACGGCCCAGCAGTTCGACCTTCTGGGTGAGGATGTGCTGGTCACCGGCGCCGGCCCGATTGGCATGATGGCGGCCGCCGTCGCCCGCCATGCCGGGGCCCGCACCGTGGTCCTGACCGACATCAACGACTTCCGCCTCGAGCTGGCGCAGAAGGTCGCGCCCGGCGTGCGCACGGTGAACACGACGAAGGAAGATCTGCACGACGTCATCCACGAGCTGGGCATGAAGGTCGGCTTCGACGTGGCGCTGGAGATGTCGGGCTCGCCGATCGCCTTCAAGCAATGCGTCGACACCCTGATCATGGGCGGCGGCATGGCCATGCTGGGCATTCCGTCCAAGCCGATGGAGACCGACTGGGGAGCCATCATCCTCAAGGCCCTGACCATCAAGGGCGTCTACGGCCGCGAGATGTTCACCACCTGGCGCAAGATGCTGGGCCTGCTCAAGGCCGGTCTCGACCTGACCCCGCTGATCACCCACCAGATGAGCTACGACCGCTTCGAGGAAGGCTTCGAGGCCATGCGCTCCGGCCAGTCCGGCAAGGTTGTGCTCGACTGGGACAAGGCGGCCTAGGGCCGCCATGGCCGCGCCGGGCGCCATTGTGGCCTTTCTGGAAGGCGAGGGCCCGGACGGGGCGGGGCGGACGCTGTTCGATGTCCTGGCGATGAACAATGTCGCGCTGGAGCAGACCCACGACTTCATCCAGTGGCTGTTCCCCCTGCCGGAGCCTTCGCGCGCCGTGCCGGACGCCCCGGTGCTGACGGACGATCAGGTCGAGGCCATCCGCGTCTCGGGCATGGCCCAGATCGCTCTCGCCGCCGCCACCGACCGGATGGAGGCCTTCTATCGGATGACCCACGACTGGCTGATGCCGAACGACCACAATCACCTGCGCATCACCCGGATCATCCGCTCGTTGCGGCTGCTGGTCGGCGACGCCCAGGCCGACGCCTTCAAGGCTGCGATCCTGTCGCGGGTGGAGGCGACCCGGGCGCCGGTGAGCGCGCGCAGCCGGGGCTACTGGGCGACTGCGTGACGGTCAGATCGCGACCGGCTCGGGTTTCTGCGTCGTCGCCTTGAAGACGATGATCACGAACAGCAGCATCGATCCGACCAGCATGACCTCCGAGGCGATCATCGCCGGCATGAAGATCGGCCGCTGGAGGATCAGCAACGTCAGTGACGGCATCAGGATCAGGAAGCCCACGACCGACAGGCCGAAATGGGCCAGCGGCAGCCAGCCCCGCCCGGCCGCCGGAACGGCCCGGTAGAACAGGCCGAACAGCATCATCGAGGCGAAGCCCAGCAGGTTGACGTGGGCATGCACCGGCCGAAGCGCGAAATCCTGGTTCGCTCCCATCCAGACGCCCAGCGACATGCCCACAAGGGCAGACAGGACGCCGAGGCGCAGAAAGTTGTTCGATACAAACATAGCGGACGGTCCCCACCGAGTTGAATGGCGGGCTCGTAAACCGTCGTTCCCCGAGTCAGCAAGTTACATCGTGGTTAGTCTGTGGGCGGCATCGCGGCCCTCCAGCGGCGCCTAGCGCCTGCGCCATTGCTCGGGTCGGTCGAACGATCCCTTCCAGGCCCCGGCCGCGTCTTGCCGCGCCGCCAGTTCCTCGCCGACATAGTCCTGGCTGTAGCGCCGATAGGCCAGCGCCAGTCCCTCCACGACGAGGGCCCGGGCGACATCGACGCCGGCCTGCTCGCAGCGACTGACCTTGCGGCCGTACCGATCGGTATCGATCACCCGGCAGACCAGCCCCCGCCCTTCGGCCCGGGCCTTCAGCACCCGCGTCGCGGCGGCCCCGCATGCCCACGGCCCCCGCGGACCGTCGCAGAGCTGGTCGCGTTCAAAGGCGTCGATTCCATGCAGACGGACGCGAACCCCGCCCACGTCGAGGGTGTCGCCGTCGATGACGCGGCCGACGCCTTCCAGCCGGTCCGCCGACGCCTCGATCCGGAGCGGGTCAGCTCCGGCGTGGGCCGCGTCGGCGCCCGGCCGCAGGATCAGGACCACCGCCAGCACCATGCAGGCCAGAACCAGAGCCTCACTCAGGACCCCGACCCGGCTCCGCGGCCGGACCGCCTTCCGCGGGCGCCGGGGCCGGAGGGGATATATGTGTCGGGCCACCGTCCCACCTGTCGGTCGTTGACCGTCAGGGTCGTCGATCAACCTTTCCCGACCGTTGCTTCACACCGCCAAGATCCTCGCCAAGGCGCGCTCGAACCCGGCGGCCTCGGGGCCCGGCAGCGTCTCGCCGAGACGACCGTCCTCGAACAGCTCAAACACCCGAGGATGCACATAGGAGGACCGGCAGACTGTCGGCGTGTTGCCCAGCAGGCCGGCCACCGCCTTGACGCAGACGGTGATCTGGCGTTTCGCCGCGGTCGGCGAAGCCGGCGGCTCCATCTCCCGAAGGGCGCGTGCGGCGGACACCGTCCCGGCCCAGGTGCGGAAGTCCTTGGCTGAGAACTGGTCGCCCATGGCCTCGCGGATGTACGCGTTCACATCGTCCGAGGTGACCACGCACAGATCGCCGTCGGCGTCGCGGTACTTGAAAAGTTGCTGGCCCGGCAGCTCGCGCAGGCTGCGCACCATGGCGGCCAACCGCCGGTCGCGGACGCGGACCTCATGCTCGACGCCGCTCTTGCCCTTGAAGGCGAAGGTCAGGGCGGCGCCGTCGACGTCGAGGTGCCGCTTGTGCAGGGTGGTCAGGCCGTAGGAGCGGTTCTGCTTCGCATACCGGGCGTTGCCGACCCGGATCAGGGTCAGCTCCAGCAGGCGAACGGCAGTGGCCAGCACCTTCTCCCGCGACACGCCGCGGCGGCCCAAATCGGCTTCGACCCGTTTGCGCAGTTTCGGCAAGGCCCGGGCGAAGTCGGGCAGACGGTCGAACTTGGTCACCGCGGCATGGGCGTGCCAGTCGGGGTGATAGCGATACTGCTTGCGGCCCTTGATATCGCGGCCGGTCGCCTGGATGTGACCCGAGGCGCGCGGGCAGATCCAGACATCGGTCCATGCCGGGGGAATGGCCAGCGTGCGGAACCGGTCCAGCGCCGCCTCATCGGTGATCCGCTCCCCCTTTCGGTCGAGATAGTGGAAGCCATCGCCGGCGGGCGTGCGCCGGAAGCCCGGCCGCTCGTCGCTGCACCAGGTCAGGCCCTTGGGAATGTCGGCGGCGTCAGCGAGCGTCACCCGGGACCTCGCTCAGAGGGTCGCACAGGCGCGGGGCAGGCCGGGCTTCGGCGACGGGCGTATGGTCTTGGTCGGAAAGTGAGGAGAGGTCGATCATCGGGGCTTCCTTGCCGGACTGCGCAAACGGCGGCGCGGGGTTGCGGTTCCGGCGCCCTTGACCCCGGCGCGGGAGCGGGTGAACAGCGGCCATGAACTATCGTCACAGCTTCCACGCGGGGAATTTCGCCGACCTCGTCAAACACGCCCTGGTGCTGTGGCTGCTGGAGCGGCGTCAGGGTTCGGGCCCGGTCACAGTGATCGACACCCACGCCGGGGCCGGGGTCTACGACCTGAGCGGCGACGGCGCCCGTTCGAAGGAGGCCGAGGCGGGCGTCGCCCGGCTGATGGCTGCCGCTGAGCGACCGCCGGCGATCGAGGCGCTCGCTCAGGAGGTCGCCCGCCTCAATCCGCACGGCGGGGCCAACCTCTATCCGGGTTCGCCCCTGCTGATCGCTGGCCGCCTGCGACCGGTCGACGCCTATATCGGCTTCGAACTGAACCCTCCGGTTCTGGATCTGCTGGAGCAGGCGCTGGAACCATTTCCGAAGGCATCGGCGCGGGGCGGCGACGGCTACGACCAGGCGAACGGCGAGGCGAGCCGGTCGGCGGGACCCCTGGTCCTCATCGACCCGCCGTTCGAACGGCCGGACGATTATCATCGCGCCGCCGACACGGGGGCCGCCATCGTCCGCGCCGATCCGCGCGCCACGGTGGCGATCTGGACGCCGCTCAAGGACATGGAGACCTTCGACGGCTTCCTGCGCCGACTCGATCAGGCCGGGGTCAAACGGGTGCTGGTGGCCGAGGCGCGCCTGCGCCCCCTGACCAATCCGATGAAGATGAACGGCTGCGCCGTGGTGGTGCTGAATCCGCCCACGGGCGCCGAGGCCGCCGCGTCGGAGATCTGCGGCTGGGTGGCGGAGCGGTTGGGCGAGGCCGGGGCCCGGTCCGAGGTCTGGATGGCCGGAGCGGGAGGCGCGGCGTGACGCGGGTGGCGATCGTGAAGACCGGCGCGCCGCCGCCGGACCTCGCCGCGCGGCACAGCGACTATCCCGCCATGTTCGGCGCCCTGCTGGGCGAGGGCTACGACATCGAGACATTCGACGCCCAGGCGGGCGAATGGCCGGACGCCGCAACCTTCGACGCCGCGATCATCACCGGTTCACCGGCCGGCGTGTACGAGACCGATCCCTGGATCGGACGGCTGCTGGAGTGGATCCGCGGCGCCAGGGGACGGACGGGCCTGATCGGCGTCTGTTTCGGCCATCAGGCCATGGCCCAGGCGCTGGGCGGCCGGGTCGAGAAATCGGATCGGGGCTGGGGCGTCGGCCTGCATCGCTATGACGTCCGCTCGATCGAGCCGTGGATGACGCCGGGCGCCGCGACGGTGGCCATTCCGGCCTCGCATCAGGACCAGGTGGTGGAGAAGCCCGCCGAGGCGCGCATCCTGCTGAGCAGCGCCTTCACACCCTTCGCCGGCCTCGCCTGGGACGCGGACGCGATCAGCTTTCAGGGCCATCCCGAATTCACGCCCGCCTATGCCGCCGACCTGACCGGAGGGCGCCGGGACAGGATCGGCGCGGGGGTCGCCGACCATGCGCTGGCCAGTTTGACCGGAGCCAATGACCGGGCCCTTGTCGGGGAATGGGTGCGCCGGTTCATCGGGTCCCGCGCCGGACGGTAGTCGCGTCGCCGACCGGCGGACCGCTAAACCTTGCGCAATACATATGTGCGACAACCGGAGCATCACGCCGGGTTGTTCATGTCGCTTTTTCGTATCCTCGCGGCGAGCCTTGTATGGCTCATCGCCCTCAGCCTTGCCTCTCCCGGTTTGGCCCAGCCGCCCACCGGTTCGGGCGACGGGACCGATGCGCGAGACCTCGCCCGGTTTGTGGAGCGGCGCGCCGCCAGGACCGATTTCGCCGCCCTCGAGGCGTTCGGCCTTGCGGCGGAACGGCGACAGGATCGCGAAGGACTGAACCGGCTCTATCACGTCACCTGGACGATGCTGAACCAGGGCGAGTTCGACCGCGCGGCGGTCTGGAACCGTCGACTCCTCGAGGCCGCCCGGCGGCTGAAAGACGCCCGCTATATCGATATCGCCCATCTGAACAACCTGACCGCCCGGTATGACCAGGGCGACACCGGCGTGGCGTCCGAGATGCATCGCCTGGCGCAGGGTGGACGGGACTGGTTTGTGCGGGCGCACGCCGCCCGACTGGCGGCCATTTCGCTGGTCGACGAGGGCCGGATCGGCGAAGGACTGGAACTGCTGGGACGGGCCCAGGCGGACATCCCCGAGGGCGACGCCTTCGCGGCGACCGCCCAGGGCGGCATCTGGGAAGTGGCCGGGATGGCCCTGAAGGACCTGAACGATATCGACGGGGCGGTCATGGCCTTTCGCAAATTCGAGATCGAGAACAGCCATCCCGCCTACCCCCGGCCGGACTTCGACAGCCTCTACAATCTGACGATGATGGCGGTGAAGGTCGGCGATGAGGCGCGCGCGGCGGAATATTATGCGGCGCACCATCGGTTGGCGGCGCGCTCAGACCTGCCGTCGCTGGCCGTTTTCGACGCCAGCCTGTGCGCCACCGTGGCCAATGCGCGCGGTGCGCCGCGAGAGGTCCTCGCCTGCCTCGAGCCCTATGGCGAGAGCCTGGCCGGCGCCGCCTACCTGACCGACCGGATGCTGCCCCTTCGGGCCATCGCCCGCGCCCGGATCGGCCAGACCGCGGCGGCGCGACGCGACCTCGAGGCCCTGCGGCGACTGGATGCGGCCGGGACCAATATCGAGATCGACCACGTGGCCGCCGAGGTGCTCTTCGCCGAGGGGCGGACCGCCGAAGCCTTCCGGGCGCTGCGGGCCCACATGCTGGAGAGCGAGATCGTCGCGGCGCGGAATTTCAGCGCCGGCATTCATCAGGTCACCGGCGACATGCAGCAGCAGCTGGCCGAGCGCCGGAGCCAGCTGGAGACAGCGCGGGCGAACACCAATCTGCAGCGGGCGGTGATCGCCATCGCGGTGGTCTTCCTGGCCTTCTCCGTCGGGATGGTCATCTGGCTGATCCGGCAGGCGCGGCGGTTGCGGCTGGCGCAGCGCCGGGCCGAGGACGCCAACCGCGCCAAGAGCGAGTTCCTGGCCAATATGAGCCATGAGATCCGCACGCCGCTGAACGGCGTGGTGTCGATGGCCGATTCCCTGACGCGGCGGCCGCTGGGGCCGCAAGAGCTGGAGATGGTCGAACTGATCCGGTCGTCGGGGGTGACGCTGGAACGTCTGCTGTCCGACATCCTCGACAGCGCCCGGATCGAGTCGGGCCAGGTGGCGATCGAGCCCGCGCCCTTCGATCTGGAACAGGCGGTCAGCGACATCGGGGCGCTGTGGCGGGTCAAGGCCGAGGACAAGGGCGTGGCGCTTGAGGTCGACTTCGATCCGGCCCTGTCAGGCTCGTTCAAAGGCGACGCGGTGCGGCTGCGCCAGGTGCTGACCAACCTGGTCAGCAACGCCCTCAAATTCACCGGCGAGGGCACGGTCCGGCTGGCCGTCGAGGCCGGGGCCGACGACCGCATCCTGTTCCGCGTCAGCGACACCGGCGTCGGCTTCGACAGGGAGCAGCGCAGCCGGATCTTCCATCGATTCCAGCAGGCCGACGGGTCGATCCCCCGCCGCTATGGCGGAACGGGGCTGGGCCTGGCCATCTCGACCGCCCTGGTCGATCTGATGGGCGGCGAACTGGACTGCGAGAGCCGGCCCGGAGAGGGGTCCAGCTTCTGGTTCGAGATCCCGTTGCCCCGGGTGGAGCCGGCGGCGGGGCAGGCGGTCTCGCCGGACGCTCCCCGCGACCTGAGCGACGCGCGGCTGCGGGTCCTGCTGGCCGACGACCATCCCGCCAATCGCAAGGTCGTCGAGATCATGCTGGCGGCGACCGAGATGGAGCTGGTCGCGGTCGAGGACGGAAGCCAGGCGGTCGAGGCCATCAAGGGCGGAAATTTTGATCTGATTCTGATGGATATGCAGATGCCGGTGATGGACGGGCTGACGGCGACGGCGGCGATCCGCAGGCATGAGTCGAAGCACGGTCTGAAGCGGACGCCGGTGGTGATGCTGACCGCCAACGCCATGGCCGAGCATGTCGAGGCCGGGCGCGCCGCCGGGGCGGATGCGCACCTGACCAAGCCGGTCACCATGGCCAGTCTGGTCACGGCCATCGGCGCGGCGCTGGAGCCGGCCGGCGCGGACGACCGTCAGCCGGCCTGACGCCTCAGGGCCATTTCACCACGGGCGGCATCGAGCTGAGGATCGACTCGACATTGCCGCCGGTCTTGAGCCCGAACATGGTGCCGCGGTCGTACAGCAGGTTGAACTCGACGTAGCGGCCACGGCGGATCAGCTGCTCCTCGCGCTCGTCCGCCGTCCAAGGCTCGGCCATGCGGCGGGCGACGATCTGCGGATAGACCTGCAGGAAGGCCTCGCCGACGTCGCGGGTGAAGGCGAAGTCGCGGGCCCGGTCGCCGCTGTCCAGATGGTCGTAGAAGATACCGCCGGTGCCGCGATGCTCGTTGCGGTGAGGCAGGAAGAAATACTCGTCGCACCAGGCCTTGAACTTCGCGTGCCAGTCCGGGTCGTGGGCGTCGCAGGCGGCCTTCATGGCGGCGTGGAAGGCCAGGGTGTCCGGGTGGTCCTGGCGCCGGTCGGCGCCGAGCACGGGGGTCAGGTCGCCGCCGCCGCCGAACCAGCCTTTGGTCGTGGCGATGAAACGGGTGTTCATGTGTACGGCCGGGACGCGCGGGCTGACCGGGTGGGCGATCAGGCTGATGCCGGTGGCGAAGAAGCGGGGGTCCTCGGCCGCGCCGGGCACGCCCTTGGCGTAGTCGGCGGGGAAGGTCCCGTGCACGGTGGAGACGTGGACGCCGACCTTTTCGAACAGCCGGCCGTGCATCATGCCCATGACGCCGCCGCCGCCCTCTGCCCGGTCCCAGGGGGTGCGGACGAAGCGGCCCGGTTCACCGGGGAAGAGGTCCGCCGGGGCCGCATCCTCCAGCGCCTCGAAAGCCGAGTGGATGCGGTCGCGCAGGGTTTCGAACCAGGCGCGGGCGGCGGTCTTCTGATCGTCAAGCGGGAGGGCGTCGGTCATGGGGCTGCTCTAGGCTTTCCGCCGCGAACGGTGAAGCCCGCTGTCGACCTGCGGCCCTGAAGCGGACCAGACGGACGAAAAATTGGGTCCGGATCGTCCGGAGAGTCCGTTTAACCTTTCCGACCCTGCGCCTTGGACGGCGCGGGGCGTGAACGGCATTGTCAAAGACCTCCGGCGAGAGGCGGAAGTTTACACCCGGCCCGCCCTGTGGCGGGTTCAGGACGCTGGCGGCGGTCCCATGTCCAGGAAAAACAGGGGATTAAGCCTTGAAATTGTGATGGCTGGCGGCGGATTTGCAGCGCAGCAATTCGGTGTCGCGCGGTTGACGGCCCGCCCCGGTCTGCCACTGTCCGGCGTCGCCGTCCCAAGGAGTCCGTCATGATCCGCGCCGCCCTTCTGTCCACCGTCGCCGTGCTGGCCACGGCCGTTCCCGCCGCCGCCCAGGATGAGGCCGCCGCGCGCCGGATCCTGGAGCGGACGCCGCTGATCGACGGCCACAACGATCTGCCCTGGGCGCTGCGTCAGCAGCACGGCAACGATCCCTTTGCGGTCGATCTGACGACCAATCTCGACGCCTCGACGGCGCTGCACACCGACATTCCGCGTCTGCGCGCCGGCGGCGTCGGCGGACAGTTCTGGTCGGTCTATGTGCCGGCCAGCCTGGAGCCGGTCGAGGCGGCCAAGGCGACCTTCGAACAGATCGACACGGTCAAGCGGCTGGTCGCCGCCCACCCCGAGGTGTTCGAACTGGCCACCACCGCCGACGACATCGAGCGCATTCACGCCGGCGGCAAGATCGCCTCGCTGATCGGCATGGAGGGCGGCTATTCGATTGATGACTCGCTGGGCCTGCTGCGCGAATTCTACGACGCGGGGTCGCGCTATATGACGCTGACTCACTCAAAGACGACCTCATGGGCCGACAGCGCCACCGACGCGCCGAAATGGGGCGGGCTGAACGCCTTCGGCGAAGAGGTGGTCCGCGAGATGAACCGGATCGGCATGATGGTCGATCTGAGCCACGTCTCGGAGGAGACCATGCTGGACGCCATGCGGGTGTCGGAAGCGCCGGTGATCTTCTCGCACTCGTCGGCCCGCGCCGTGACCGATCATCCGCGCAATGTGCCCGACGCGGTGCTGCGCCAGATGGCCGAGGACGGCGGGGTGGTGATGGTCACCTTCGTGCCGGGCTTCGTCAACGCCGCGGAAGGCGAGTGGATCAAGGCCGCCACGGCCGAGGCGGAGCGTCTGGGGGTGGACATCGGCGCCGCCGAACCCGCGCCGGAGTTGAAGGCCTGGGCCGAGGCGCATCCCCGTCCGGTCGCCACGCTGCAGAACGTGGTGGACCATATTCAGCACGTCCGAGACGTCGCGGGGATCGACCACGTCGGCCTGGGGGGCGATTTCGACGGCGTCGGCAGCCTGCCCGAGGGCGTCGAGGGGGTGGACGCCTATCCGCGCATCCTCGCCGCTTTGATGGCGAACGGCTGGAGCGAGGCGGACATCCGCAAGCTGGCCGGGGAGAATGTGCTGCGGGTCATGCGCGCGGTCGAGGCGGTGGCGGCGGCGAAGTCCGGCGACCGGCCGAGCCTGGCGAAGCTGCCGGAGGCCGGGGCGCCGGAGTGATGCGGAAACTGCCGAGCGACGACTGGCGCTGGAGACCTACACACGGGAGGTGGCGATACTATCGCTGGCTCTCGGTGACCATGTGTTCGATCTCCGTTCTTATGATGGTCGGAATGTCGGGGATACTGCTGAGCTTCATAGGCACGGCTCACCTCAATCGTGCCGTCCTGACGTTCGGCGCCCTCTACATCGCCGGCTCGGCGGTCGTCAGCTTCGCCGCATTTCGCACCTATCGATGGCTGGGGCCGCGTGAACCGTCCAGGAACACTCTCGATGGCGACGAACGTTCGCCCTAGCCAAGATCGGAGGTCTGCCGCAGGCCCTCCCACAGGGCGATGCCGGCGCTGACCGACAGGTTCAGCGAGCGGGCCTCGGGGCGCAGGGGAATCACGACCCGGGCGTCGGCGGCGTCATGGACGTAGTCCGGCGCGCCCGTGGACTCGCTGCCGAACAGCAGGGTGTCGTCGGCCTCGAAGCGGAAGTCGTTCAGCGGCGTCGCGCCCTTCGTCGTGAACAGCACCAGCCGCCCGGGCCCCCGATCGCGCTGGAAATCGTCCCAGCCGGGGTGGCGGATCATGTGCCCCAGGGGGCCGTAGTCCAGCGCGGCGCGCTTCATCGCCCGGTCGTCGAGGCGGAAGCCGGTGGGCTCGATGATGTGCAATTCGACGCCGAAACAGGCGCCCAGACGGATGCAGGCGCCGACGTTCTGCGGAATGGCCGGTTGAAAAAGGGCGAGACGCATTCTAAGGCCCTCATACGCGTGGCCCGGGGGCTTGTCGCGGCTCGAATTGCGACCGTTTCTCAAGAGGCGGCAGCGACTTGCGGCGATGCGCCGCAAAGCCGGGCCGGGCGAACGAACGGGGATTTCGCTAAAGGAACGACAGCGTTGAAAGCGGCGCGCCCGAGGGCGACGCCGCCAACGGCTCAGGAGACGAATCGGTGGCTGCAGACCAGGGCGATCCGAATAACCAGGATCCCAATCGTAGAGACTTCATCCACATCGCGGCCGGCGCCGCGGCGGTGGGGGCCGGGGCCATGGTCGTATGGCCGCTGATCAATTCGATGAACCCGGCCGCCGACACCCTGGCGCTGTCGACCATCGAGTTCGACCTGAGCAAGGTTCAGGAAGGCCAGCAGGTCGTGATCAAATGGCAGGGCAAGCCGGTCTTCATCCGCTATCGCACGCCGCGTGAGGTCGAGGAGGCCCGGTCGACGCCGCTCGGCGCGCTCAAGGATCCGGAGACCGACGCCGCGCGCGTCAAGGCAAGCCACGAGCAGTATCTGGTCGTCATCGGCTCCTGCACCCACCTCGGTTGCGTGCCGACCTTCGGGGCCGGCGACTTCGGCGGCTGGTTCTGCCCCTGCCACGGCTCGCACTACGACACCTCGGGCCGTATCCGGAAAGGTCCGGCGCCGATCAATCTGGTCGTGCCGACCTATGAATACGTGTCCGACACCCGCGTGAAAATCGGCTGAGGACGGGCAAGAGAACGATGAGCGATCACGAATCCACCTACGTCCCCAAGACCGGCGTCGAGAAATGGCTCGACAGCCGCCTGCCGATCGTCCGCTTCGGCGCTGACTATATGGCGCTGCCGACCCCGAGGAACCTCAACTACTGGTGGACCTTCGGCGGCATCCTGGCCCTGTGCCTGGTGGTGCAGATCGCCTCGGGCGTCATCCTCGCCATGCACTATGTGCCGAACACGGCGCTGGCCTTCGCCTCGGTCGAGCGGATCATGCGCGACGTGCCGGGCGGCGACATCATTCGCTACACCCACGCCAACGGGGCCTCGATGTTCTTCATCGCGGTCTACATCCACATGCTGCGCGGCCTGTACTACGGCTCGTACAAGGCGCCGCGCGAGATGATCTGGATCGTCGGCTGCCTGATCTTCTTCCTGATGATCGCCACCGCCTTCCTCGGCTACGTCCTGCCGTGGGGCCAGATGTCCTTCTGGGGCGCGGAGGTCATCACCAATCTGATCGGGGCGGTCCCGGTCGTCGGCGAGCCGATCCTGATCTGGCTGCGCGGCGGCCCGGCGATCGATAACGCCACCCTGAACCGCTTCTTCTCGCTGCACTATCTGCTGCCGTTCGTCATCGCCGGCTGCGTCGTGCTGCACCTGTGGGCCCTGCACGCGGCAGGTCAGAACAACCCGGTCGGCGTCCTGATCCCGAAGGACCGCACGGCCAAGGACACGCTGCCGTTCCACCCGTATTTCACGGTCAAGGACGGCTTCGCGATCATCCTGTTCCTGATTCTGTTCGCCCTGTTCGTCTTCTTCATGCCGAACGCCCTGGGCCACGCCGACAACTATATTCCGGCCAACCCGCTGCAGACGCCGGCGCACATCGTGCCCGAGTGGTACATGCTGCCGTTCTACGCGATCCTGCGCGCCATCCCCGACAAGTTCGGCGGCGTGGTGGCGATGTTCGCGGCGATCGGGGTGCTGTTCGTCCTGCCGTGGCTGGATACGTCCAAGGTGCGCTCGATGCGCTACCGCCCGACGATGCGGACCTTCTTCATCTTCTTCGTGATCGTCGGCCTCGGCCTCGGCTGGTGCGGCGCCCAGCTGCCGGACGCGCCCGTCATCGGCTCGTTCCAAACCTTCATCCTGATCGACGGGGACCTGAACAGCTATCTGTGGCTGACGCGCTTCCTGACGCTCTACTACTTCGCCTTCTTCCTCGTGATCATGCCGGTCCTCGGTCTGCGCGAGACCCCGCTGCCGATCCCGGCGACCATCTCCGAGCCGGTTCTGCCCACGGTGGACGCTCCGCTCGGCGCGGCCTCGACCGAGCAGAAGGGCTGAGACCGACCATGACCCTCCAGACGAACATCCGCTCGATGAAAAAGACCCTGGTCCTGATCGCCGTGGCGGCCGGCCTGAGCTTCGCCGCCGTGCAGCCGGCCATGGCGGCCGGCGAGGCCAAGCACCCGCGCAAGGGCGGCTTCAGCTTCGAGGGCCCGTTCGGGACCTTCGACCAGGGCCAGCTGCAGCGCGGCTACAAGGTCTATCGCGAGGTCTGCGCCTCGTGCCACGGCATGGACCTGATGTATTTCCGCACCCTGGCCGAGCCGGGCGGGCCGTTCTACGACTCGCACCAGATCAATCCGGCCGAGAACCGCTTCGTCAAGGCGCTGGCCGCCGAGGCCCAGGTGCCGGACATCGACAGCGAGACCGGCGAGGCGATCATGCGCGACGCCGTCCCGGCCGACCGCTTCCCCAATCCGTATCCGAACGCCACGGCCGCGGCCGCCGGCAACGGCGGCGCCCTGCCGCCCGACCTGTCGGTCATGGCCAAGGCGCGTCACGACGGGGCCAACTACATCTACTCGCTGCTGTCGGGCTATGAGGCGGCTCCGGCCGGCCTCGAGATCCGGCCGGGCCAGTACTACAACCCCTATATGGCCGGCGACCTGACGCCGTTCGTGCCGGAAGGCGCCCATGTGCCGCCGGGCGGCTTCATCGCCATGCCGCCGCCGCTGGCCGACGGTCAGGTGACCTATGACGACGGTTCGACCGAGACGGTCGACCAGTACGCCAAGGACGTCGCCGCCTTCATCGCCTGGGCCTCGGATCCGAAGCAGGTCCAGCGCAAGCAGTCGGGCGTCGGGGTGCTGATCTTCCTGCTGCTGTTCGCCGGCGTGACCTACGTCAGCTACCGCCGCATCTGGAAGGGCGTCGCCCACTAGGCTTCCGCCCTTTCGAGAGACCGATCGACCCGCCGGGGCCACAAGCGCCGGCGGGTTTTTCGTGTCCGCTTGTCAAGAATGAGAAAGGACTTTATAACGCAAAGCACACAAGGGGAGGTCGGTTGATGCAGAAGGCGTTTCGGAATTCACTGATGGCGGCCGCGGCCGTCCTGTCGGTCGGACTGGCCACGGCGTCCGTGGCGCAGGAGCTGCGGCCCGCCGGCACCCAGGAGCAGCGCGAGGCGATGCAGCGGCTGTCGTGGATGGACGGGGAGTGGACCGGCACGGCGGCCGTCTACGCCGGTCCCGGCCGCACCACCTCCCACAGCCACACCGAGCGGATCGGCCCGATGATCGGCGGTTCGATCAAGGTGATCGAGGGGCGCACCACCGAGGCGGACGGCGAGGTCACCTTCAACGCCTTCGCCGTGGTGTCGTGGGATGATGCGACCGACCGCTACACCATGCGCTCCTGGGCCAACGGCATGGCGGCGGACTTCCCGCTGGAGGCGACGGCCGACGGGTTCAAATGGTCCGCCCCCAGCGGCGGTGGGCGGATGGACTATGTCACCACCCACAGGGACGGCGAATGGGTCGAGACCGGCGACTTCGTCATGCCCGACGGCGAGCCGATGCGGGTGATCGAACTGCGGCTGCGCCGTCGCGGCGACACCGGCTGGCCGGCGGCCGACCCGGTCGTGCCGTGATCGACAGGGGCGGGCGCACCGCCTAACGTCCCGCCGGGTCTGTTCCGGTTGAGGGTGTTTTCCGTCCATGCGTCTCCTGTCGACTGCCGCCGCGCTCGCCGCCGGCGCCCTGCTCACCGCCTGCGCCAGCGTGGGCGAGGCTCCCGTATCCGCCGCCGCGCCCGCCGCCGCCTTCGAGGCGGCGCGCCTGCTGGAACACGCGCGGGTGCTGTCGGATGACAGCTTCGAGGGGCGCGGCATCGGCACGCCGGCCGAGGACAAGGTCGTGCGCTATCTGAGCGAACAGTACGCCGCCGCCGGCTTCCAGCCCGGCGGCGAGGACGGCGGCTGGACCCAGGCCGTGACGCTGAACCGGTTCACCGCCTCGGCCGTCGAGGCCCGCTTCGAGGTCGGCGGGGAGACGGTCCCGCTGACCCAGGGACAGCAGATTGTGGTGTCTACCCGGCTTCCGGGCGAGGCGGTGGCGCTGAACGACGCGCCCCTGGTCTTCGCCGGCTACGGCATCACCGCGCCGGAGCGGAACTGGGACGACTTCAAGGACGTCGACGTGCGCGGCAAGGTCATCGTCGTGCTGGTCAATGACGCCGACTTCGAACAGCCGGAGCTGGACACCTTCAACGGCCGGGCGATGACCTACTACGGTCGCTGGACCTACAAGTACGAGGAGGCGGCGCGGCGCGGCGCGGCGGGGGTGATCATCGTCCACGAAAACGCCCCGGCCTCCTACGGCTGGGCCACGGTGACCAACAGCTGGTCGGGGCCGCAGTTCGACATCGTGCGCGAGAATGCGGCGGCCGAGCGCGTGCCGGTCGAGAGCTGGATCCAGCGCGATGTCGCCGTCGACCTGTTCCGCGCCGCGGGGCTGGATTTCGAGGCGCTGAAGGTCCAGGCGCGCAACCGCGACTTCCGGCCGGTCGAACTGCCGGGCGCGACCTTCAGCGGGTCGTTCGACGTGGCGACCAGCCAGATCGTGACGCGCAATGTGCTGGCCCGCCTGCCGGGGACGACGCATCCGGACGAGACGATCCTGTACACCGCCCACTGGGACCACATCGGCGTCGGCGAGCCCGACGCCAGCGGCGACGCCATCTTCAACGGGGCGGTCGACAACGCCACCGGCACCGCCGCCCTGCTGGAGCTGGCCCGCGTCTGGGCCGCCGGACCGCGTCCGGAACGGTCGATCGTGATGATCAGCTTCACCGCCGAGGAGAGCGGGCTGCTGGGTTCGGAATACTATGCCGCCAATCCGGTCTGGCCGCTGGAGACCACGGTGGCCGGCTTCAACCTGGACGCCATGAACGTCTATGGCCGGGTCGCGAACCTCGGGGTGGTCGGGCATGGCCAGTCCGAACTGGACGAGCGACTGGCCGCCGCCGCCGCGCGGCAGGGACGCGGGATCGAGCCCGACGCCAATCCGGCCGCCGGCAGCTATTTCCGCAGCGACCACTTCCCCCTGGCCAAGCGCGGCGTGCCGATGGCCTATGCCGAGGGCAGCGGCGACTTCCGCGACGCCCCGGTCGAGCCGCGCGAGGCCGCGCGCAACGAATACGGGACCAAGCGCTACCACCAGGCCGACGACGAATGGTCGGCCGACTGGGATCTGGCCGGGCAGATCGAGGACATGGACGTGGCCCTGTGGATCGTTCGCGATCTGGCGAACAGCCGCGACTGGCCGGGCTGGAAGCCGGGCTCGGAGTTCGGTCCGGCGCGGGCGGCGAGCGCGACCGCGCGTCGCTAGACAGATGACGAAAACTTAATGGGCGGCCCGCCGGGGTCGCCCTAGAGTGCGTCCACAATCGGGATGGAGTCTGCCTACATGTTTCGTGCTTTCACCAGCGGCGTCGCCGCCGCCGCCCTGCTTCTGGCCGCCGGCTCGGCGCTGGCGCAGGATTTCTCGGCCGAGCGGATCAGCCAGGATATCCGTACCATCAGCGACGACTCCTATCAGGGCCGCTATCCCGGGACCGACGGCGAGCGCATGACCCTGGCCTGGCTGCAGGCGCAGTACGAAGCCATGGGCCTGCAGCCCGGCGGGCCAGACGGCCAGTGGCTGCAGCCGGTCGAGCTGAAGCGCTTCACCCCGGTGGCCGCCACCGCCAGCTGGACCGGGCCGGACGGGACCGTTCATCCGCTGACGGTAGGAACCGATGTCGTGGTCCGCGCCGCGACCAATGACGGCAAGGCCTCGATCGCTGATGCGCCGGTGGTCTTCGCCGGCTACGGCATCACGGCGCCCGAGCGGAACTGGGACGACTATGGCGACCTCGATGTGCGCGGCAAGGTCGTGGTCGTGGTTCCGGGCGAGCCGGAGGGCGAGCTGTTCAACGGCGACTACACCACCAACTACCAGTCGGGCGCCTACAAGGCCGACGAGGCCTTCCGGCGCGGCGCGGTCGGCGTCGTCACCCTGATCCTGCAGCCGGCCGACTCGCCGATGTGGCAGCGGATGGCGCAGGGCGGAGGCCGGGCCCGGCCGACGGCGCCGGGGGCGGCCGATCTCGAGTTCTCGATGGCCGTGAACCATGACGTGGCCCTGCAGTGGGCGACCGCCGCCGGCCTGTCGATGGAGGGACTGGCCCAGATCGGAACGGGCGGCTTCAAGGCCGTGCCGCTGAACGGCGTCACCCTGTCGGTCGAGGCCGAGGAGTCGATCACCACCCTGGTCACCCACAATCTTCTGGCCATCATTCCCGGCACCGAGCGGCCGAACGAGACGATCGTCTATTCGGCCCACTGGGATCACGTCGGCGGCGAGGCCCAGCATCCCGAGACGCCCGGCGACGACAAGATCTTCAACGGGGCCTGGGACAACGCCTCGGGCACGGTCGGCGTGGTCGAGATGGCGCGTCAGCTGAGCGCCGCGCCGCGGCCCGAGCGCTCGATCGTCTTCGCCCATATGGCGGCCGAGGAGATGGGGCTGATGGGCGCCTATGGCTATGCCGCCGATCCGGTCTATCCGCTGGAGACGACGGTGGCCGACATCAACATCGACATGCTGCCGCTGTCCGGCCCGACGAAGGACATTCCGATCTTCGGCAAGGGCCAGAACGACCTCGAGGACCGGCTGCAGGCCCTGGCCGAGCCGCTGGGCCGCTATGTCACCGACGACAGCATGCCGGAGCAGGGCTTCTACTACCGCTCGGATCACTTCCCCTTCGCCCGCGCGGGCGTGCCGGCGATCATGCCGTGGCACGGCTGGGACTGGGTCGAGGGCGGCAAGGAGGCCGGCGAGGCGGCGTGGAAAGCCAAATTCGGGGCCGACTATCACAAGCCGTCGGACGAATGGTCGGCCGATCTGGACTTCAC
The DNA here is from genome assembly GCA_018820665.1 of Alphaproteobacteria bacterium. Lineage (GTDB taxonomy): Bacteria > Pseudomonadota > Alphaproteobacteria > Caulobacterales > Caulobacteraceae > Brevundimonas. The sequence goes on from JAHJNW010000011.1 coordinate 27,436, forward strand.
CTCGGCGGTCGAGAACCTGACCCTGCTGTATCATCTGGGCCTGGACCTCGCGAACAGCGACGACTGGCCGGCGTGGAAACCGACCTCGGAGTTCGCCCAGGTGCGCGCCCGCTCGGACGCCGCCCGCCAGTGACACTGTCGATACGGCCCCTGACCGGCGACGGCTCGCCGCCGGTCGAGGGGTCGTATCCGCAGGCCGTCGAGGTGACGGGAGCGACCCGCTGGCTGTATCTGTCCGGCAAGATTCCGGTCGCCCCGGACGGCTCGCTGGCCGACGACTTCACCGGCCAGTGCGAACAGGTCTGGGACAATATCGAGACCCAGCTGGCCGCCGCCGGCATGACGCTGGACAACCTCGTCAAGGTGACGACCTTCCTGTCGGACCGGGACTGGGCGCTGGAGAACCGCGAGGTTCGCGTGCGCCGGCTCGCGGGGCGGCAGCCGGCGTTGACGGTCATCGTCACCGGGATTTTCGACGAAGCGTGGCTGGTCGAGATCGAGGCCGTGGCGGCGGCGTAACGTCGCCTTGCCCGACAGCATGGCCGGACGCAGTCTCGACCCATGAAGGCGTTGCACCGATGAGCTGTTGGTCGCCGCGAGAGGCGAGGGGGGAGCCCGAGGGGCTGATCCTGTTCGACGGGGTGTGCGTCTTCTGTTCGCGCTGGGTGCGGTTCGTCATCGACGGCGATCCGCAAGCCCGCTTCACCTTCGCGCCAATCCAGTCCGAGCGCGGCCGGGCGCTGGCGACGAAGTTCGGCATCGACCCCGAGGCGCCGCAGACAAACGCCGTGATCTGGAACGGGCGGGCCTGGTTCAAGTCGGACGCGGCCCTGACCGTGCTGGGCGAACTGAACGGGACGCGTCCGCTGGCGATGTTCAAGGCCGCGCCGAGGGCGATCCGCGACCCGGTCTATGATCTGATCGCGCGCCATCGCTATCGCCTCTTCGGACGGACCGAGGTCTGCATGGTCCCTTCCGCCGCGGATCGGGCGCGGTCCGTGTCTTGACCCGGGTGCTGGTGATCGGGGCCGGCGGGGTCTTTGGATCACGCCTGTGCGAGGGTCTGCTGCGCCACGGCTTCGAGGTCGTGGCCGCGGGGCGCGATGCGGGCCGGGCGGACGCCGTCGCCGCGCGATTGAAGTCCGCGTTCCCGGGCGCCGTGGTCGAGGCGGCGGCGCTGGATACGGCGACCGTGACGCCCGCGGACCTGCTCGCGACCCGAGCGACGCTGATCGCCGACGCGGCCGGACCGTTCCAGGGGGCGGAGCCCTCCACGGCGCGCGCCGCCATCGCCGCCGGGCTGCACTATGTCGACCTCGCCGACGGGCGGGATTTCGTGGCGGCGTTCCCGGCGCTGGACGCGGCGGCGAGGGCGGCCGGCGTCGCGGCCCTGACCGGCTGCAGCTCGACGCCGGCGTTGTCGAACGCGGTGCTGGACCGACTGACGGCCGGCTGGCGCGAGGTCGTCTCGGTCGAGGCGGCGATCTCGCCGGGAGCGCGGGCGCCGCGTGGTCTGTCGGTGATGCAGGCCATCCTTTCCTGGCTGGGACGGCCGGTGCGGGTGTTCGCCGGTGGTCAGTGGACGACCCGACCCGGCTGGAGCGGGCTGTATCGCCGGGACTTCGGCCGCGCCGGGCGGCGGCGGGTGTCGTTGTGCGAGACCCCGGACCTCGACCTGTTCCCGGCGCGTTTCCGGCCGCGTGAGCGGGCCCTGTTTCTGGCCGGACTGGAGCCTTGGCCGGCGCATGCGGGGGCATGCATACTGGGCCGGCTGGTCAGCCTGCTCCGCTTCGACCCGGTTCCGTTGTCGGGGTTGCTGATCCGTCTGTCGGGATGGGCCGCCCCCCTCGGATCAGACCGGGGCGCGATGCGGGTGGAAGCCTGCGGCGTCGATGAAGACGGGCGCGCAGTGCGGGCGGTCTGGCGTCTGGTCGCCGAGCCGGGGGAGGGGCCAGTGACGCCGAGTCTGCCGGCGCTGGCGGCGATCCGGGCGATCGCGGCCGGGAAGGTCGCGCCCGGCGCGCGGCCCTGCGTCGGGGAACTGACGCTGGAGGCCATCGTCGCGGAGATGGCGCCGCACGGTTTGGCGACGGAGACGTTCGTCGAGCGGGGCGCCCTCTACGCCCGCGCCATCGGCCCGGCCTTCGACGGACTTCCAGTCGCGATCCGGGCGCTGCACGAGACGCCGGGTGGCTCTCTCTGGCGCGGCGAGGCGAGCACCGGTGGGGCGGCCGGACCGCTGGCGGCCCTGGTCGCCCGGATCGTCGGCTTTCCGGATCAGCAGTCGGCCTGCCTCGCCGAGGTCGCCATCGACGCCGACGGGACCCGCTCGACCTGGCGGCGGCGCATCGGCGGCCACGCCTTTTCCAGCGTGCTGTCGCGGCCGCGGGAAGCCGGGCGCGTCGAGGAGCGGTTCGGACCTGTCGCCATGGACCTGCGGCTGACGCCGGAAGGCGACCGGCTGGTCTATCGGGTCGAGGGCTGGCGGCTGGGGCCGATCCTCCTGCCTCGCGTCCTCGCGCCGTCGACCGTCGCCCACGAGGAGGTCGACGCCGAAGGCCGGTTCGTCTTCGACGTCGAGATCTCCCTGCCGTTGATCGGGCGGCTGGTCCGCTATCGCGGCTGGCTGGTGCGCGAGGCCTAGGGCGCGACCGTGGCCCGGGCGATCAGGTCCCGAGCCTGGGCGATGGCGGCTTCGGTGGTCAGCTTGCCTTCCTGCACCTCGACGGCCCAGTCCATCAGCGGCTTGCCGGTGACGGCGCCGCGGTTGGCCTCTTCCTCGAGGTACAGGCCGCCCGAGGCGACGATGGCCTCGTCCCAGGCGGCGCGGACCCCGGCCCAGTAGTCCTTCGTCGCGGCCCAGTAGGCGTCGCCGGGCGCCGGGTCGTAGTTGTCGACCTTGCGATAGGTGTTGATCACATCCTCCTGGACGATGGCGGTCAGCTCGCCGTCGTCGCCCTCGGACGGGCCCATCTTCACATTGTCCTGCAGGTGGACCCAGCCGGCCGGGGTCAGGGCGTGGCGGTTGGTCCCGAGATAACGGTCGTAGACCGGGTCGCGCACGGCGTCTCGCCGGGCCAGGGGACGCCAGGTCGGGGCGCCGGTCCATTCGGCGACGCCGTGATCGTAGGACCAGCGGCCGACGCCGCCGTAGCGGGGGCTGTCGTCGGTCTGCCAGACGGTCTGGGCCCAGGCGCCGCGGTGCTGGTCGTCCGCCACCGGTGTCAGGGTCCAGCGGTTGGGACCGGCGTAGGTCAGGACGGTCGCGGGCTCGAACACCCAGTCCTGCCGCCAGTGCTTGATGACGAAGTGATTGCCGGCGTCGTCACCCATGACGAGGATGTGCTGCAGGCTGATGCGGTCGCCGTCGTCGTAAACGACGCGGACGATCTCGTCGCCGGCCGACAGCTTCTCCTCCAGCGGCTTATAGCCTTCGCGGAAGCTGACGTTCTCGCGCATGTCGAAGCGCACGCGCCACTGTCCGGCCTGGGCGAGGATCGACTGGCGGTCGCGTTCGAATTGCGAGGCCGGAGCCTCGGCCGGGGCGGTCGCGGCAGGGGACTGGGCCAGCACCGGCTGGGCGACCAGCAGGGCGGCGGCGATGAGGAGGGCGCGGGTCATGGTGCGATCCATAATGCGAGTCATTCTCGTTATCTCCCTGTGTGATCAGTAGCGCAAGGCCAGGGACAGGCCGACGTTGCGGCCTGGCTGGGTGTACGCATCCAGCACGGCCGAGGTCGCGGCCACCCCGCGCACGTCGCTCCACCAGCTGTAGGTCTCGTCGAGGAGGTTGAAGAGGCCGACGCGGGCCGTGACCCGGTCGTTGACGTTCCAGTATGCGGTCAGGTCCAGCAGGGCGAAGTCGTCGCCGACGGCGCAGCCGAGGGCCGGATCGGCGTTGAAGCACGACAGGCCGTCGGTGTCGGCGGCGTCCTTGGCCTGCGACCAGGTGACGACGGCCTGACCGCCGAAGCGGCCGGCCGGCTCGTCATAGCCGAGACCTAAGACGACCTTCACCGGGTCGATGGTCGGCAGGGCGGCGGCGACGCCGGCGCTGGTGGTCTCACCCTCGGCCCAGGCGGCGGCGAAGCGGGCGCTAAGGCCGTTGTCCCACCAGAGATCGGCCTTGGCCTCGACGCCCGAAATCTCGACGTCGGTGAAGTTGACGAACTGGAACACCGCCGGATCGGCCGGGGTGAAGGACCCCGACACCACCTGCTGGCTGATGAAGTCCTCATAGTCCGAGCGGAAGCCGACCAGCTGGCCGGAGAAGCGGCCGCCGAGAAGGTCGATGCCGCGCAGGCGGGCGCCGATCTCGAGGCTGCGGCTGGTTTCGGGCCTGAGGTCGGGATTGGGGCTGGAGACGTAGCCGAAGGCGGCGTTGGAGAAGAACTGGTTCACCTGGCTGGGGGTGGGGGCCTTGAAGCCCTCGGCCCAGTTGCCGAACAGCTGGACGGTTTCGGTGGCCTGCCAGACCACGCCCAGTTTGGGCGAGACGTGGTCGCCGGACTGGTCGGCGCGGGCGCCGGGGTACAGCGGGTCGTCGGCGGTGGACAGGTCGAAGCTGTCCCAGCGGATGGCCGGAATGATCTTCAGCGCCCCGTCCAGCAGGCCGATCTCGTCCTGCACGAACAGGCCGGCGAGGGTGTAGTCTGTCTTCGGGAAGGCGCTGGTCGGGAAGGTCTCGCCGAACGGCGGGACCGTGCCGTCGCGGACGCCCTGCTGGGTCGTTTCGGACACGTCGCCGCCGAAGGTCAGGCGGTGGACGCCGAGGGTCTTCACGGCGTCGGCGGCGAAGCCGATGACCTCGTTGTCGAAGCTGTTGTCACGGGTGCGGTCGACCGCGGGATTGCGGTCCTCGAAGGTGAACTGCCGGGTTTCGGCCTGCTGGGCGTAGACGCTGGCCTGGGCGCGATCGAGACCGAAGACGCCGTCGCCGCGCCAGCCGAGGTTCCAGCCGTGGCGGCTTGTCTCGTCGTCGGCCAGCAGCTCCAGCACCGAGGCGGTGCGGCCGCTCAGGACGTCGGCGGTGGTGTTGCTCTCGAACCAGTCGTAGCCGGCGCGCAGGCTGTGGCCCGGGGCGATGTCCCAGACGGCCTTGAGCAGGATGGCGTCGGAACGCGTGTCCTGCGGGTTGGCCATGGTGCGGGCGCCGCCGACACCGCCGACGGTCCCTTGCGTCTCCGTCTCCCGGCTGTCGCGGCCGGTCCAGGCGAGCAGGCCGGACAGGGCGCCGGAGCGGCCGGCGGCCATGGCCGAGGTCGTCACGCCCTCGTCGGCCGAGTTGTAGCCGACCCGGGCGCGGGCGCCGAAGGACTCGCCCGACCGCAGCAGGTCGGCGGGGTCCCTGGTGGTGAAGGCGACGGCGCCGGCGACGCCGTCGGAGCCGTACAGGGCCGAGGCGGGGCCGCGCAGGATCTCGACCGACTTCATCAGGTCGAGATCGGCATAGCCGCCGCGGCCGACGCTCTGGGCCCCGAAGACGAAGCCGTCGGGGACGCGGACGCCGTCGACCACCATCAGCACCCGGTCGCCGCCGAGGCCGCGGATGGTGAAGCCCTCATTGCCGGCCCGGCCGGTCGTGCCGAGGGCGGCGCCGAAGCGCGACGGCTGGCTGACGACGCTGACGCCCGGTTCGAAGCGGACCAGGTCCTTGATGTCGGTGGCCAGCATCGACTCGATCTGGGCGGCGGTGAAGACGGTGACCGTGGCCGGGGCCTCGTCGGTCCGCGTCTCGCTGCGGGTGGCGAGGACGGTGACCGGCGGCAGCCGGGTCGGATCGGCGGCGGGGTCGGTCGACGGATCCTCCGCCATGGCCGGACCGGCGGCGGCGAGGAGGGCGGCGAGCCCGGTGGAGAGGAGGAGAGTGCGCATGTCAAAGGCCCCGCTGGGTAAGGAGCGGGGCAATTACTGCGAGTGATTATCAGAATCAACCGCAATGACGGCGCGGTTATTCCGGCGGGCGGCTCAGCGCTTGCGGACGAACACCGTGCCGGCGGAATAGCCGGCCCCGAAGCTGCAGATCAGGCCCGTGTCGCCGGCGGCGAAGCCGTCGTGGTGCAGGTGGAAGGCGATGATGGAGCCGGCCGAGGAGGTGTTGGCGTAGTCGTCGAGGATGATGACGTTCTCCTCCGGCGTCGGCTCGCGGCCCAGCACCTTGCGGCCGATGAACTGGTTCATGTTGATATTGGCCTGGTGCAGCCACAGCCGCTTGAGGGCGGCTGGATCGACGCCCAGCTCGGCGGCGTGGTCGATGATCATCTCCGAGACCATCGGCACCACGTCCTTGAACACCTTGCGGCCCTGCTGGACGAACAGCTTGTCGGTCGGGCCGTCGACGACCGGCTCGGCCTCGCCGGTCGGCAGGGCGGCGCGGTTGAGGAAGCCGTAATTGTTGCGGATGTTGTTGGACATCACGGTCTTGAGTCGTGTGCCGAGAATCTCCCAGCCGCCGACGGCCTGGTCCTCCGCCTCGACGATCACGGCGGTGGCGACGTCGCCGAAGATGAAGTGGCTGTCGCGGTCGCGGAAATTCAGATGGGCCGAGCAGATCTCGGGATTGACCATCAGCACCGCCTTGACCGAGCCGGAGGCGATGAAGTCGGCGGCGGTCTTGATGCCGAAAGTGGCCGAGCTGCAGGCGACGTTCATGTCGAAGGCGAAGCCGTCGATGCCCAGCGCCTGTTGCACCTCGATCGACAGGGCCGGATAGGGGCGGGGCATGTTGGAGGCTGCGCACAGGACGGCGCCGATCTCGCTGACCGGCTTGCCCCAGGCGGCGATGGCCTGACGGGCGGCGGCGACGGCCATCTCGGCCATGAGCGAGAGGTCGTCATTGCCACGCTCGGGGATGTTGGGCGTCATCCGGGCGGGGTCGAGGATGCCCGCCTTGTCGACGACGAAACGCGACTTGATGCCCGAGGCCTTTTCGATGAACTCGACCGAGGAATGGGTCAGGGCGGCCACGTCGCCCTCGAGGATTTCGGCGGCGTGCTGTTCGTTGAAGCGGTCGGCGAAGGCGTTGTAGGCCGCGACCAGCTCCGTGTTGGAGATGGACTGTTCGGGCGTGAACAGTCCGGTGGCGGCGATGACGGCTTGGGTCACTCTGGCGTTCCTGTCGCTCGGCGTGGCGTCTCCGTCGGAGCGCCCGTCTTGTTTCTGGACGGACTAGATAGGCCCGTCCGGGGGCGAGGTCGAGACGGCGGCGTGCCGGTCCAGCAAACGGCGGGCGGCGTCGAGGTGCAGGCGCTCGACCATGCGGTAGCCGACCCGGATCGCGCCCTTGCCGGCGGCGTCGGCGGAGGCGAAGGCGGCGACGATCTCGCGGGCCCTGGCGACCTCGTCGGGGGAGGGGGAGAAGGCGGCGTTGGCGGCGTCGATCTGGGCCGGGTGGATCAGGCTCTTGCCGTCGAAGCCGAAGGCGCGGCCCTGCCGGCATTCGGCTGCGAGCCGGTCGGCGTCGTCGGTGGCGTTGACCACGCCGTCGATGGCCAGCAGGCCGTGCCCGCGCGCGGCGGCGACGACGGCCGCCAGCCACGGCTTCAGCGGCTCCCGGTCAGTGTCGAGGATGAGGTTCATCCGCTCGCCGAAGTCGTTGACGCCCAGCATCAGGGCGGCCAGCGGGGCGCCAGCTCCGGCGATGGCGTCGAGCCGCAGCACCGACAGCGGGGTCTCGACCATGATCCACAGGGCGACCCCGGCCGGGAGGCGGGCGGCGACCTCGCGGACGGCCTCGGGGCTCTCGATCTTGGGGGCGACGACGAAGTCGGGCGTCAGGCCGGCGAGGGCGGCCAGATCGTCGGCGCCCCAGGGGGTGTCGAGGCCGTTGACCCGGACGCCGACGCGGGGGGCGAACCCGCCGGCGGTCAGGCCGGCGACGGCAGCCTGCCGCGCCTCGGCCTTGGCGTCGGGGGCGACGGCGTCCTCGAGGTCGAGGATGACGGCGTCGGCGTTCAGGCCGCGCGCCTTTTCGATGGCGCGCGGGTTGCTGGCAGGCAGGTAGAGGACCGAGCGGCTGAGCTGCATCAGACCTTGCCTGTCACGGGGATCAGGGCGCCGGTGACGGCGCGACTTTCGGGCGAGGCGAGGAACAACATGACGCTGGCCAGGTCGGCGGGCTGGACCCATGTCGCCGGATCGGCGTCGGGCATGTCGGCACGGTTCCGGGCGGTGTCGAGAATCGAGGGCAGGACGGCGTTGACGGTGACGGAGGTCGACTTCAGCTCCTCGGCGAGGCTCTCGGTCAGGCGGTGGACGGCGGATTTGGAGGCGGCGTAGGCGCCCATGCCGGCCGCGCTCTTCAGGGCGCCGTTGGCCCCGACATTGACGATGCGGCCTTCGTCCGAGTGTTTGAGATGGGGCAGGGCGGCGCGGCTGGCGTTCAGGGCGGTGGTCAGGTTTAGGGCGAACATCTTCGCCCACGCCGGGTCGGCGTCGTCGGTGGTCTGCCAGATGAAACCGCCGGCGATGTTCAGCAGGGCGTCCAGTCGGCCGAAATGCGCGGCGACGGCGTCGATGGCCGTGGTCGCGGACGCGGGGTCGGTCAGATCGACGCCGCCCAGCTCCAGGACGCCATCCGGCGCGGTCTGGCCCGAGGCGTGGTCAATCACGGCGACCCGCAGACCGCCGGCCAGCGCCGCCTCGAGCACGGCCCGGCCAAGGGCACCGTGTCCGCCGGTGATCGCGATTACCCGTTCCGACATGCTGTCTCTCCCAGATCCATTTCCGCCATGGGGCTATTGAGCGAAGACCCGGGCCATCAGCCGTTCCAGCGCCCCGGCGTCGGTCGCGTCAAAGGCGGAGGTCTCGGTGGCGTCGACGTCGAAGACGGCGATCAGGGCGCCCGAGGCGTCGAACACCGGCACGACGATCTCGCTGGCCGAGCGGGGGTCGCAGGCGATGTGGCCGGGGAAGGCGTGGACGTCGTCGACGATCTGCGTCGCCCGGTCCCGCGCTGCGGCCCCACAGACGCCGCGGCCGAAGGCGATGCGCAGGCAGCCGAGCGTGCCCTGGTAGGGGCCGACCACCAGTTCGTCGGCCTTGTCCGCATCGACGACGTAGAAGCCGGTCCAGAAGAACACGGGGAAGGCGTCGGCCAGCATGGAGGCGACCGTGGCCATGCGGGCGACGCGGTTGGGCTCGCCGTCCAGAACGGCGAGGATCTCTTCCTCAAGCTCGGCGTAGCGCGCGGCCTTGTCGGCGGGTCGGTCTTCGCGGGCGAGGTAGGACAAATCGGGGCTCCGGCGGTCAGGCCGATGCATATAGGGACGCCCGTCCTCACTGGCGAGAGGGCGGGCCCCGTGTCCAACGATCTCGCAAACCTCTGATTCGCGAGGCTAAGTCCGGTACCGCGCATAAAAGGGCCGAGATGCGGCAACGCTTTGTCGCAAACCAGCGTTAACCTTGACAGATGGTTAACTGGACGGAACTGTCACGCTTGCGCATGGGTGGATGCGCGGGCCCCGGGGCTGTCGGCTTTTGATCGAAGGGGGGCGTATGGGCGACGATCATTCGAATCACGACGACGGGCCCCGTTCGGGCGGACGGCGGGCTCCGATCGCCATCGCCGCGGTCGCCGGCGTGCTCGCCCTGGCCGCCCTCGGCATGGCCTCGTGCGGCGACAGGGGCGGCGGCGTTCGCTTCTGGCAGAAGGCCGACGCCGGCTCCAACGCCTGCCCGCGTCCCGCCTCCCTGACCGGGTCCGAGTTCAACGCCCAGGAGACCGGTCTGCGCGCGCTGCGCCGGGCCGCCTTCCGCGGCGACTTCTTCGCCCAGCTGGAGCTCGGCTCGCGCTATTCGGCCGTCCGGGCCACCGACAAGAACATCGAGGACCCGATCGAAAGCGCCACCTGGTACGCCATGGCGCTGTCCAACGACGAGGGCTACGCCCCGATCAACCGGGTCGACCGCGGCGGCTTCGGCGATTGGCGGCCGCTGTCGAAATACGACGACTGCCGGGCGTATGAACGGCACACGGCCTATCAGCGGCTGGATCGCCAGCTGGGCCAGATGACCCGCGAAGAGCAGGAATCGGTGCGCGACCGGGTCGTCTATGTCCTGTCGACCCAGGACGCCGAGGGCTTCCGCACCCTGGCGAGATTGCATGACGGCCTCTATGGCCCGTTCGGCGAGCCTGAGGACAATCGCGAGGCGCGCGAAGCCTGGGGCCGGGGCGGCGGCGGCGGTTCGGCGGCGGAGCGCGACCGGCGCCGGCGCGGCTATCGCGCGGCCACCAGCCTGTTCCCGCGAAACGACGTCGACGCCTATCTGTACAACTACCTCGCGGTGCAGACCGGCGACGTCGGCGCCTATGTGCTGATGAAGGATTTCGAGAAGTCCGCCCCCAGCCGCGACCAGTACAGCCGCTTCGTCGAGGCCAAGGCGCGGCAGTGGACGCCGCCGTTCGAATTCTATCCCAATGAGGCGCCGGCCTCGGGGGTGCCGTTCTCGGACGAGAGCCGGCCGCGCGGCGACGCCTATGAATACGCCCTGACGCGAATGGCGAGCGAACTGCCGTTCATCCACGTCGGCCGGGCCCTGCGCTACCTCGGCGTCGCCGAGACCGCGGCGGCGCGGCCCGAGGACCTGTCGAAGCGGCAGATCGAGACGCTGGAGGCCATGCTCGGTCACCCGATGGAGGGCCGGCTATCCTACCTCGAGCGGGTCCGGGCCATCCAGCTGGCGGCCGTCAACGGTTCGTCCGAGGCGCAGCTGGTGCTGGCGGTGATGTACGCCGAGGGCATCGGCCTGCCGGCCGACTACGCCCGCGCCTTCAAATGGTTCGACGAGGCCGCGCGGCAGGGCAGCCCCGAGGCCAAGTTCGCCATGTCGAGCTATTTCGCCCTCGGCGTTTCCGGCGTCGCCGATCAGGACAAGGCCCAGGCCGTGGCCTTGCGCATCGACTCGGCCCTGTCCGGCTTCGGCCCCTCGGCCGCCCGCCTGCAGGCCGTGCTGGCCCAGGTCTCCCGTTCGCAGCAGCGCCGTTAAGGAGGGCGTGGACCCATGTCGACCCGTTTCCCCTTCGCCCGGATGCGGGCAACGGTCGCCGGCCTCGGCGTGATCGCCGCCGCCGCCGTCGGCGTGGCCCTGTCGCCGGCGCCCGCCGCCCACGCCCAGGTCGCGGCCAAGGTCGAGAGCCAGACGCGGCCGAATTTCGGCGTCCTGCTGGACCCGCCGACGCGCAGCTATCGCAACCGCGGTTCAAACCACCGGCGCTATGACTATCGCCGCCATCGCCCTGACTGGCGGCCCGACCACTATCGGCCCGGCGGCGAGGAGATCGTGCTGGTCGACTGCGGCGGCAATCCCGGCAGCGGCGCGGTCGAGGACGCCGTGCGCCGGGTCCGCCCGGGCGGGACGCTGGTGATCCGCGCGCGGGCCGGGGCCTGCGTCGGCTGGCTGAACATCGACAAGCCGCTGACCATCATCGGCGAGAGCGGCTTCGATCCGCGCGACTGGGCCCGCACCGGCAATCCGACGCTGCAGGCGCCCGACGGCCTGCCGTGCCTCACCGTGGCCCAGGGCGTGCGGGTCGAGATCCGCGACATGGTGTTCGCCTCGCCGCGCGCCGGCGACGCGGCCTGCGTCGTCGGCTACGGCGCCGAGATCATCATGAACCGCGTCGGCTTCCGCCACGCCGGCGACGAGGCGGCGATCTACGCCGACGGCGGCCTGCTGGACGTGCGCAATACGGTGATCGAGGCCCAGACCATCGCCCCCGCCATCGTCGCCGACGGCGCCGTGCTGAACGCCTGGGAGATGGTGATCACCGGGGCCCAGTCGGGCCTGGAGCTGATCCCCGGAGCCGGGCAGACCTCGCGCATCGCCTCGACCACCCTGAAGGGCACGGGCGCGCCGAACGCCTTCGGTCCGCGCGCGATCGGGATCATCGTCCGCTCGGGACGGGACTATGGCCGGGTCGAGATCGAGAACACGGCCATCGTCGGCTATGTCGAGGGCGTCGCCATCGAAGGCGCATCGGTCGACATCTCCGGCAGCCGGGTCGGTCGTTCGGACAAGGGGGTGGTGCTGTACAATGGCGAACTGCGACTGACCGACAGCCGCATCCGCGCCGCCACCATTGGCGTCGCCGCCGCCTCGGGCAGCGCCGTGGTGATCAACAACGTCTTCGCCGGGGTCCGCGACGTGATCTACGCCGAGGACCGCGCCAACATCCAGGCGCGCGGCAACCGGGTCTATTCGCAGCACGTCTGCCGGCCGCAGTTCCGCGACCGCTACCGCGGCCGGTACGAGCCCTACTGGCGTCCGGGCGAGGGCTGGGAGTGCGCCTTCGGCTCCTATCCGCGCGACTGGTGGGACAGCGAGGACGGGCTGCTGGGCCTCGAGTACCAGGACGACGGCTATTCGCTGGACGGCTACGACCGGTATCAGAGCGGCCAGGGCTGGTATGACCGCGACGGGCGCTACATCGACGACGGTCGCTACCGCGGCGAAGACCGCTGGAGCCGCGGCGGGGGCTGGGGGTGGTAGGCGACGGCAGGGGGATTTGAGACCTGCGTCAGGGCCGCATCTGGCGGCGCCCGGTAGAAGGACGGCGGTCCGGAGGGACCGCCGTCAGGTGTGATCGACTACGGACAGATGTAGTCGTCGGTCACCGAGAAATGCTCGGAGTTTCGAACTTCGCCCCAGATGTGACGATGGCCGTCGCAGTAGGTGATAATGCCGCCGATCGGACCATCGCTGGGGCTCACATAGAAGAGCACCGTGCGCCTGATGTCGCCGTGGGCGGCTGCGGGCATCGCGAAGGAACTGGCCAGAACAATGGCCGCCAATGAAGCTTTCAGAGCGGTCGTGACGTGCATGGTACCCTCCATCAGGGGCGGAAACGCCCGAGGCGGAGGAAATCACGGGTTGCGGCGCATCACAACCTTCGCGCGTAGTAAATGCCGCCGACGTGATGGAGTAGGCGGTCGTCCATCACCAGCATGATCGGTTCCTCGCGGGTCCCGGCAGGGCCCTGAGCCTTATCACCACCATGGGGCTTCAGCGGTTCCTGCGTCGGGTACCGGATTTCAACCTGTGCCGCTGTCGAGGGTCAAAACGCGGCAAGTATCAGGCCGGCCATAACCAGAAAAACTGTCCGTCGCGCTCAAGATTTTCGGCGTCAATGTCAAGGTTTGGCGCAATGACAACTTCCGGACACAGGAACAATCAAGCCCTCGCCGCCCTTTGTCCGGAAAGGCGGCTGGACATGAAGACGGCGAAACGCATCCTCACGACGATTGATGCCGCCTGGACGAGTTCGAACGCCTGCAAGCCCGGCGCATCGGCGGGTGTTGCTTGGGCGTTCGATCGTCCCGGCGCTGGCCACGCCGAAGCGGCGCCGGCGCAGGTTGCATGAGCGCCCCGCTCGAGCTCTGGGGCGGCCATGAGTGCACGGTGAACCGGGTCGGCGATCGCTGGCGCGACCAGACCATTCTGTCCGGCCATCACGACCGCATCGCCGACCTCGACGCCTTCGCTTCGCTGGGCCTGAAAGCCCTGCGGTATCCGATCCTGTGGGAGCGGGTGGAGACCGAACGGGGGGTGTTCGACTGGTCGTGGGCCGACGCGCGGATGGTGCGCCTTAGCGAACTGGGCCTGCGACCGGTGGTCGGGCTGCTGCACCATGGCTCGGGGCCCCGCTGGACCGACCTGCTCGATCCGGGCTTTGCGGCCGGCCTCGGCGAATTTGCCGGCCGGGCGGCGGAGCGGTATCCGTGGGTGACCGACTGGACCCCGGTCAACGAACCGCTGACGACGGCGCGCTTCAGCGCCCTTTACGGCCACTGGCATCCGCATGGCCGCGACGAAGGGCTGTTCTGGAGCGCCCTGCTGAACCAGATCGAGGCGACCCGGGCGGCGATGGCCGCGATCCGGCGGACCGTTCCCGACGCACGGCTGGTGCAGACCGAGGACTTCGGCTGGACCTGGTCGACCGCCGGCTGCGCCGACCAGGCGGCCTATGAGAACGACCGGCGCCTGATGACCTGGGACCTGCTGTGCGGTCGGGTGGTCGACGGCCATCCGCTGCGGGGCGATCTGGACCGGCGCGGCCATTCGCAGCGGCTGGACGATCTGGCCGCCGCGCCGTGCCCGCCCGGGCTCGTGGGCCTGAACCACTATGTGACCAGCGACCGGTTTCTCGACGAACGGCTGGAGCGATACCCGACGCGGGCGCACGGCGGCAACGGCCGGTTGGCCTATGCGGATGTCGAGGCGGTCCGGGTGCTGCACCGGCAGGCGTGCAGTTGGGAACGGTGCCTCGGCCTGCTGTGGGATCGATACCGGATCCCGCTGGCGGTGACCGAATGCCACCTCGGGTCCTCGCCGGAAGAGCAGCGGCGCTGGCTGCACCGGGCCTGGTCGGCGGCCCTGTCGGCACGCGACGACGGCGTGGCGGTCGAGGCGGTGACCGTCTGGGCGCTGCTTGGAAGCTACGACTGGGACACGCTGCTGACCGAAGACAACGGCCGGTACGAACCGGGCGCCTTTGACCTCTCAGGCGGCGACGGGCCGCGACTGACCGACCTCGCCGCGGCGCTTCAGGGTCTGGCCCGCCACGGGGTCATGACCGGACCCGACCCCGGCCCCGGTTGGTGGGACCATGACGCCCGCCTCGAATATCCCCCCTGTCATCCGGCCGTGAGCGCCGCATCTCCGCGCTTCGATCCGCCGCCCGCCCGCGCCGCCCGCTTTGCGTCTCTCTCCCTTCAAGAAGGCTGACCCTTTGTCCGAGTCCGTATCGACCCCCTCCGAGTCCCGCGTTATCGACCTGTTGGATGTCCGCCGGACAGACCCGATCGTCTGCCTGTCGCACCTGCGCTGGAATTTCGTCTTCCAGCGGCCGCAGCACCTGCTGTCCCGCTTCGCCGCGACCCGGACCGTGCTGGTGTTCGAGGAGCCGCTGCCGGTCGAGGCGGAGGCGGTGATGGGGGTCGACCTGCGGGTCTGCGCCGCCAGCGGCGTGGTCGTGGCGACGCCCCGGTTGCCCGACGGACTGGACGGTCCCAGCCGCAACGCCGTGCTGCGTCAGCTGCTCGACGAGGCGATGGCGGCGCAGGACATCGAGCGGCCGGTGCTCTGGTACTATACGCCGATGATGGTCCCGGTGGCCCGCCACATCGAGGCGGCGGCGGTGGTCTATGACTGCATGGACGAGCTGGCCAATTTCCGCTTCGCCCCGCCGGAGCTGACAACGCTCGAGCGCGAGCTGTTCGCCTCGGCCGATGTGGTCTTCACCGGCGGCCACACCCTCTACGAGGCCAAGAAGGCCCTGCACGACAACATCCATCCGTTCCCGTCGAGCGTGGACACGGCCCATTTCGCCCGCGCCCGGTCGATGCCGGCGGATCGCGCGAACGGCCGGCCGCGGCTGGGCTTCTTCGGCGTCATCGACGAGCGGATGGATCTGGAGCTCATATCGCGCGTGGCCGCGGCCCGGCCGGAATGGGATTTCGAAATGGTCGGCCCGCTGGCCAAGATCGCGCCGGAGGACCTGCCGCAACATCCCAACCTGACCTGGCCGGGACAGAAGTCCTACGACGACCTGCCGGGCTGTCTGGCCCGGTGGGACGTGGCCCTGATGCCGTTCGCCATCAATGAATCGACGCGGTTCATCAGCCCGACCAAGACGCCTGAATATCTGGCCGCCGGCCGGCCGGTGGTCTCGACGCCCGTCCGGGACGTGATCCGGCACTACGGCGAGCTGGAGGCAGTCCGCATCGCCGCCACGGCCGAGGAATTCGTCGCCGGCTGCGACGCCATGCTGGCCCTGACGCACGGCGCGGACCGGACCTGGCTGGCCGCGGTCGACGAGGCCCTGTCGACGCTGTCATGGGACCAGACGCTGCTTCGCATGACGGTGCTGGTCGACGCCGCCGCCCGGAAATACGGAACGTCGCCCGCGCCGACCCGGGCCGCGGCGGCGGCCTGGCCGCCGATCCGCCGGTCGCACTATGACGCCCTGATCGTCGGCGCCGGCTTCGCCGGCTCTGTGCTGGCCGAACGGCTGGCCAGCGAAGGCAAACACGTCCTGCTGATCGATCGCCGGCCGCACATCGGCGGCAACGCCTTCGACAAGCTGGACGCGGCCGGCGTGCTGATTCACCAGTATGGCCCGCACATCTTCCACACCAACTCGGCCGACATCTTCGAGTATCTGTCGCGCTTCACCGAATGGCGTCCGTATGAGCACCGGGTCTTGGCGGACATCGGCGGCCAGCGGGTGCCGATGCCGATCAACCGGACGACGCTGAACACCCTCTACGGCGCGGATCTGACGTCCGACGCCGAGGCCGAGGCGTTCCTGGCCAGCCGGGCCGAGCCGGTGGAGCGGATCCGCACGTCAGAGGACGTGGTCGTCAACGCCATCGGTCGCGAGCTCTACGAGACCTTCTTCCGTGGCTACACCCGCAAGCAGTGGGGGCTGGACCCGTCCGAACTGGACAAGTCGGTGACGGCGCGGGTGCCGACGCGGACCAACACCGACGACCGCTATTTCACCGACACCTTCCAGGCGATGCCGAAGCACGGCTACACGCGGATGTTCGAGAACATGCTGGACAGCCCTCGCATCCATATCGAGACCGGGGTCGAGTACCGCGATGTGGTGAATGAGGTCCTGTACGACCGGCTGATCTTCACCGGACCGATCGACGAGTTCTTCGACCATCGCTTCGGCCGGTTGCCGTACCGCTCGCTGCGCTTCCAGCACGAGACGCATGACCGGGAGGTTTTCCAGCCCGTTGCGACAGTCAACTATCCTGACGAGGCGACGCCCTGGACCCGGATCACGGAGTACAAGCACCTGACCGGGCAGGTGCACCGACAGACCAGCCTCACCTATGAATATCCGGCCGCCGATGGGGACCCCTACTATCCGATCCCGCGGGCGGAAAACCAGGCCCTGTTCAAACGCTACGAGGCTCTCGCCGCCGAACGGCCGGATGTGACCTTCGTCGGCCGGCTGGCGACCTACCGGTACTACAATATGGACCAGGTGGTCGGTCAGGCCCTTGCCGCCTGGCGGCGGCTGTCGCCGGTGGCGCAGGAGGCGCCCTCGCGGGTCGCGGGGTCGGGGGCGGCCGCCATATAAGAGAAGCGCCGACGATCGGTGAAACGCTTCACCGGCCGTCGCGGCATTCTCAGGGGATCGCGCCATGCCCCGCTAGCCTGATAGTGAGGGCTCATGGTGCATTCTTCCGGCCCCAATTTCAAAGCGTCATCCAACCGAAATCCGAGCGTCACTGATCCTCGATATGAAACGTTTCACTCACTTGGAGTGGAGCGGGGGTTTGACGATGAAGAAATCAATCTGGATGGCGTCCGGCGCCCTGTTTGTCGTTCTGGGCCAGACG
The DNA here is from genome assembly GCA_018820665.1 of Alphaproteobacteria bacterium. Taxonomy (GTDB): domain Bacteria; phylum Pseudomonadota; class Alphaproteobacteria; order Caulobacterales; family Caulobacteraceae; genus Brevundimonas. The sequence continues at coordinate 44,793 of JAHJNW010000011.1, forward strand.
TCAGCGGCCTGGGCGCAGCAGGCCGAGTCGGTGACCGAGATCGACGAGGTCGTCGTCACCGCGGAACGGTTCGGCTCCGGCCTGCCGCGGGCCACCTTCACGCTCGGCGCGGAGGACATCGCCGAACGTCCGCTGGGCGCGGACATCATGCAGAGCCTCGTCAAGGTTCCGGGCGTGCAGGTCTCCACCGGGGACGCGCGCGGCGGCAGCTTCTCGTTCGAACTGTATATGCGCGGCCTGAACAAGGAGCAGATCGGCCTGACGATCGACGGCGTTCCCACCGGCGACGCGCGCTTCAACGGGGGTTCGCCGCCGACCCGCTTCATCGAATCCAGCAACATCGGCCGGATAATCGTCTCGCAGAGCGCGGGCGACATCGGCGCGCCGTCGCGCTTCGCTCTCGGCGGTTTCATCGACTTCGTGACCGACAATCCGGCCCACGACCCCGGTCTGACGGTCGAGGCCGGCCTCGGTTCGTTCGACTTCCGCCGCGCCTATGTCCGCGCCGATTTCGGCGAGTTCGCTCCCGGTCTCAGCGGCTACGCCTCGGCGTCGCGTCAGGAGAATGACATCTGGGCGGGGCGGAACAGCCGCTCGAGCGAGCGCGACCACTATGAGGTCAAGCTGCGCAAGGTGTTCGACAACGGCTCGCAGATCCAGGGCCGCGTCTCGTACAACGACCAGGCCGACAACGACTTCAACATCGTCACCCGGGGCGAGTTCGAGGCCGATCCGCGCAGCGATCGGGCGACGGACGCCATCACCGGCATCCCGGCGCGCGACGTCGATTTCGGCGGCGGTCTGGGCGGGACGCGCAAGGACCTGTTGGCCTATGTCAACGGCCGGTTTGTGCTCAGCGACCGGATCAGCCTCAGCCTCAATCCCTATTACCAGACGCTGGAAGGAGACTCCTTCCGCTACCAGGATCGCGCCCGTCGCCTGACCGGGACCGATCCGCGCGCGGTGACCGGCTACAACGCTAACGGCGGCGCTGTCCGGCCGGCCCTGATCACGACGCGCGACAGCAACGCGGTAGGCGGCCCGGCCGACATGCGGGTCACGCCGCGCGATCGCGAACGCTATGGCCTGACGTCGGAACTGCGCTTGGAGGATCTGTTCGAGGGCCACACCGTCCGGGCCGGGGCCTGGTACGAGGGCGGCGACTCCAGCGAGAGCCGCAACTTCTACCGCATCACCGACCCGACCCGCGGCATCGGCTACGACCGCGGCCAGCTGAACCATGTCGAATACGAGCGGACGGCCGAGGTCGAGACCGTCATGCTGTATCTGCAGGACGAGGTGCGCCTGTACGAGGACCGGCTGAAACTGGCCCTCGGCCTGACCTGGTACGATATCCGCTACGACGCCCGTTCGCCGCTGGAGTACCAGGCCAATCTGGTCTTCTCCCAGGCCTCGGACATCAATCCGAAGGTCGGCGCGACCTTGCGTCTGACGCCCGAATGGGAAGTGTTCGGCGGCTATGCCCGCAACTTTTCGGGCATTCCCGAGGACGCCTTCCTCGGCTCGACGGCGGTGATCGATCCCGACGCCCTGGAGCCGATCCAGACCCGCAACCTGGACCTCGGCCTGCGCCATGTCTCGGCCGGCCGGGCCTTCTCGATCCAGGCCTATGACGTCGATCTGGAGAACGGCGTGGGCATCGTTCCGCGCGATCCGACCGCGACCCTCGACCCCGACGAGATCGTGCGCGGCAATGTCGCCACGCGGGCCGCCAACACCCTGGGCCAGACCTCGCGCGGGGTCGAAATCACCGGCTTCCAGGAGGTGGGCGCGTTCGACCTGTATGCGGCCTACGCCTGGCAGGACGCCACCCACGACGACCCCGCCGCCGGCAGCGAGGCGCGCGCCACCCTGGCCTCGCTCGGGATCATCGGCGGCGCCCGGGTGCGGGATATTCCGGAGCACTCGCTGTTCGCCCAGGTCGGCTGGTCGCCGACGTCGGCGACGCGCCTCGAGCTGAGCGCCCGCCACGTCGGGGAGCGGGTCGGCGGCCATATCGTCGCCCCGACCAGCTTCCGGGAAGTCGGCGTCGAAACCCTGGACGCCTATACCGTCGCGGGTCTGACGGTCCGTCACGATCTGGAGCGCGCCGGCCTGCCGTCCACCCGATTGCAGCTCAATGTCGACAACCTGTTCGACGAGACCTACATCGCCGCGGTCAGCAGCGCGACGGCGACGCAGCCTGAGTTCGGCCTGCTGTCGGGCCCGAACGTCCGCACCCTGGACCGATATTTCGTCGGCGCGCCGCGCACGGTGACCGTCTCGCTGCGGACCCGGTTCTGAGCCGACGCTTGACCTCGAACGCCCCGCTGCCCACTGAGGCGGCGGGGCGGCTCGATCGCGGCCTCCAGACAAGGTTCCCGCCCGGAATGGACACTTCCCGCCGTCCGACCCTGAAGGACGTGGCCCGTGCGGCGGGCGTTTCGCTGGCGAGCGCCTCCTACGCAATCAACGGCTCGGGCTCGGTCGGCGAGGCGACCCGCGCCCACATTCTGCAGGTCGCCGCCGGGCTGGGCTACCGGCCGAACACCAGCGCCAAGGCGATGAAGACTGGCCGCACCGGCGTTCTGGGTCTGGTCGTGCCCGACCTGACCAATCCCTTCTTCCCCGGTCTGGCCCAGGCGGTCCTGCAGGCCGCCCGCCGTCAGGGCTACAGCGTTCTGATCGCCGACACGGGCGGCGCGCCGGACGAGGAGCGGGCGGCCATCCGCTTCCTGACCGATCACGGCGTCGATGGTCTGCTCTGGTTTCCCATCGACGACAGCAGTCCCAGGGGACGCCGTGCGTCGCCGGAACTGGACCGAATCCCGGTCGTGGTTCTGGACCGCAACCTGCCTGACCATGACGTGGTGCTGGCCGACTACGCCCTCGGCGGGCGGCTGGCGGCGGACCATCTGATCGCCGCCGGCCACGTCGACATCGGCGTCATCTCGGGCCCGACGGCGGCGTCCAGCGCCCGCGACCGGGCCGAGGGCGCCGTCCGGACCATCCAGCGATCCGCCCGCCTGGCCTGGCATGTCGAGAACGCCTTCTCCCTCGATCTGGATCCCGCCGTCACCGCCGCCCTCGACCGGCGCTCGGTCACGGCGGTGATCGCCGGCTCGGACATGATCGCCATCGGCGCCATGCGCCATCTTCAGACCCTCGGCCTGTCGGTGCCCGACGACGTCTCGATCGTCGGCTTCGACGACATCCCCTGGGCGGCGCTGAACACGCCGCCGCTGACCACCATCGACATGCCGATCGAGGCCATGATCGGCTCCGCCATCGAAACCCTGGTCCAGCGCATCTTCGAGGGCCCGGGGGTTCGCAGCCAGACCGTGTTCGACGTCTCGCTGGTGGAACGGTCGTCGGTCCGTCCCCTCGTCAGGGCCGAGGTTCGCTGAAGCCGCTGCTCACGGCGTCCGGTCAGCGGACCAGTCGCACCACGGCCCCCTCCGCCGCATCCGAGACGCCGTCGGCCAGGGCCCGAACCACCTTGGCCGCCTCTTCCAGACCCTGATGTTCGACGATGCGAATCCATGGCGAGGCCGGGTCGACCACCCGTTCGAAGAAGGCGCGCTGGTCGGCGAAGAAACGCTCATAGAAGGCGCGTAGCGTCCCTCGCTCCCGGTGGGCGTCCAGACAGGTGGCGGCGAAGAAGAACTCCGGCCGCGGTCCGACCAACTCGGGATCGTCTTTCGGGAAGGCGTCGCCCTGGGTCGAGCCGACCAGACAGTCATAGGTCAGCTCCGGGCCGAACCGGGCATGGACCCGTCGCCTCAGTTCGGGGTCGCCGGCGAGGTCGAGGTACAGGGTCGGGACTCCGGACGGCAGAGACTCGATCTCATCGTAGCCCCGGACCGTCTGATAGACGCCCAGCCCCTCGACGAAGGCCCGGTTGCGGTCGCCGGTCAGGGCGATCATCGGCATGTCGTCGCGCGACAGGCACCAGGCCGCGCCATAGGCCGTCTTGGACGAGGCGCTGGAGACCACGACCTGTTTCGCGCCGAAGAAGTCGTGCTCGCGCAGGAAATCGATCGCCGTATAGGAGGTGATGAACAGGGGCCGGAACAGGACCTCGGGATTCTCCAGCTCGACCGCATAGTTGGCGTCGGCGGCGCACAGGACATAGCGGTTGTAGATGTCGGGCACGGCCTTGCGCCAGGGCGCGGCGTCGGCGAAGCCGCCCCGGCTGATCTTCTCGGCCTGGATCAGCAGCCGGTCGGCCATCGGGAAATAGCCGAACACCCGCGCCCCGACCTCGATCCCCCCGGCGCGGGACTCGACGACGTCGGCGAAGCCCCAGACCGGCATCAGTCCCCAGTCTTCGCGCCCGGTCGGAAAGACCCGCCAATAGCCGATGGCGTCGCCATAGGCGGCGTAGGTGATGTTGTTCGTGGTCAGGGAGAACCGGTCCAGCGCCAGTACGACCTGGCCCTCGGCCGGCGCGGGGACGACGACGCTATCGATCAGGGTCTCGCCCCAGTCGGATTTCCGGGTCATCAGTCGGCGGTTCAGATCGGACATGGGGCCTCCTCAAGCGGTTCCGTCCGGCAGACTAACGAAAAGCGAGGTTGACGCAGGAGAAGGATCGCAGCGCGGCGATGCGCGGGTGTGAGCCAAGGCAGACCATCGGCGCCGGGGCGGTTGATGCTTCAGGCGGGGGATAAATGACCAGATTGGTAGGCGCGGAGGGACTCGAACCCCCAACCAGACCGTTATGAGCGGTCGGCTCTAACCATTGAGCTACGCGCCCTCCGTGGCCCCGCACGGCCTAGCAGGCGGCGCGGCGGCTTGCCAAGCGCCATGGTTCCGACCCGGTCTGTCGCCGATGTCATGTCGATGAACGGTTTCTGCCAATGCAGCCCTCCCGCCCGTTCAGGCGTTAAAGGCCAAGGTTCCGCCACGGACGCCCGACACGATCGGCGCCGGATGGATCGTCCTACGCATCAGGAGACTACTGACATGAAACGCCCCGCCGCCATCGCCGCCACCCTGCCGACCGTGCCGAACCGCGTCCTGCTGATGGGCGGCGCGGTCATGGCCGCCGTCGCCCTGCTGGCCGCCGCCCCGTCGGCCTTCGCCCAGAGCCAGCCCGGCGGTGGCGCGCCCCTGACCATCCAGGCCGTGACCGAGCGCCCGTCGTTGAACCTGTCTGCCTATGGTGAGGTCAAGACCGCGCCGGACATGGCCACGATCAGCTTCGGCGTCGTCACCGAGGCGACGACCGCCGCCGAGGCCATGAGCCAGAACGCCACGCGGATGAACCAGGTCATGGCCGCCCTGCGCCGCGCCGGCGTCGAGGCGCGCGACGTCCAGACCTCGGGCCTGAACCTGTCGGCCCAGTATGACTACGTCCAGAACGAGCCGCCGCGGCTGCGCGGCTATCAGGCCAACAACCGGGTGACGGTGACCATCAACGACCTGGACGCCGTCGGCACGACCGCCGACGCCGTGGTCGCCGCGGGCGTCAACCAGATCGACGGCATCTCGTTCGGGCTCAAGGATCCGACCGCGGCCGAGAACCAGGCCCGTCAGATCGCGGTGCGCAACCTGCAGGCCAAGGCGGCGCTGTATTCGCAGGCGCTGGGCGTGCCGCTGGGCGGCATCCGCTCGCTGACCGAAGGCGGCGGCTATGCGCCCCAGCCGCCGCGCCCGATGTACGCCCGCGCCGAGATGGCCGCAGACTCGGGCTCGACGCCGGTCGCCGCCGGCGAGCTGACGGTGCGGATCGACATCACCGGGGTGTATGACCTGAGCCGGTAGACCAACGAAGAAAGGCCCGCCGGCGACGGCGGGCCTTTTTCAATTCCGGCAGGACGGATCACGCCGCCTGTTTGATCTCGTTGCGTCGTCCAGCAGCACCCCGGTCGGGGACCACTGACGGGCTTCTTCCTGCGGCAGCTGGCCGTAGGTGATCAATCGTCGCCGTTGCGCCGCACCATCCGTACTGCGGCGCATTCGCCTGTTACGGGACGTTCATTTGACGGCAAAGCCTCTCGCCCTATGGTCGAGCGTGGCCAAGCCCGGCCCCGCGCCCCGGATCCTTACCCCCTCCCATGAAGCAGTTCTTCCTGACCATGCTCGGCGTGTTCGCCGGTCTGATCCTGTTTTTCGTGATCGTGCCGGTGGTGCTGATCACCATCGCGGTCAGCTCGGCCTCGTCCAAGGCGCCGACGCCGGCCAATACGGTGCTGGAGCTGGACCTGCGCGAGGGCGTGACCGACCAGGCCCCGACCAATCCGTTCGCCGTGTTCGGCGGCGGCGGCCTGTCGACCATGCAGATCGTCGACACCCTGGCCCAGGCCGAGGACGACGGCCGGGTCAAGGCACTGCTGATCCGCCTGCCGGAAGCCGGCATCACGCCCGCCGCGGCCGACGAGATCCGTCAGGCCGTGCGCCGCTTCCGCCGCTCGGGCAAGGTCGTCATCGCCCACGCCCAGGGCTTCCAGCCGGTCGGAACCGCCGTCTCCAGCTATATGATCGGGGCCTCGGCCTCCGAACTGTGGATGCAGAACACCTCGGCCTTCCAGGTGGCGGGCTTCTCGGCCGACTCCCTGTTCCTCGGCCGCGCCTTCGAGAAATACGGCGTCAACGCCCAGTTCGAGCAGCGCTACGAATACAAGAACGCGGTCAACGAGTTCACAGAGAGCGACTACACCCCGGCCCACCGCGAGGCGATGTCGGCGTGGATGACCTCGATCTACACCTCGGCCCTGGCCAATGCGGCCCAGGACCGCAAGGTCACCCCGGCCGCCCTGCGCGCCACCATCGAGGCCGGACCGCATTCGTCGGCCGAGGCGCTGCGCCGCCGCCTGATCGACAAGATCGGCCAGGTCGAGGAGGCCGAGGCCGAAGCCAAACGTCGCGCCGGAAAGGGCTCCGAGATCATGGAGTTCGGCGACTACGCCTCGTCGAAAGGCGATCGTGACGGCTCGGGCCGCAACGCCATCGCCATCGTCGGCGGCGAGGGCGCGATCCTGACCGGCACGGGCGGGGACGCCGATCCGTTCGGCAGCGGCGCCTCGATGATGTCGGACGATGTCGCCGAGGCGATCTACGAGGCCATTGAGGACAGCTCGGTAAAGGCCATCGTCTTCCGCGTCTCCTCGCCGGGCGGCTCGCCGGACGCGTCGGAGCAGATTCTCGCCGCCGTGCGCGCGGCCAAGGCGGCCGGCAAGCCGGTGGTGGTGTCGATGGGCGACTACGCCGCCTCGGGCGGCTACTGGATCAGCTCCGAGGCGAACTGGATCGTGGCCCAGCCCTCGACCCTGACCGGTTCGATCGGCGTCTATGGCGGCAAGCTGGTGCTGGCCGACGCCCTGGGGCGGTTCGGCCTCGACATGCGCAATCTGACGGTCGGCGGCGGCTATGCCGACGCCTTCTCGCCGTCCGAGCCGTTCGACGCGGCCGACCGCGCCGCCTTCGCCGCCGGGATCGACCGCACCTATGAGGAGTTCGTCGTTCGCGTCGCGCGCGGCCGCAACCTGCCCGCCGCCCGCGTGCGCGAAATCGCCCGTGGCCGGGTCTGGACCGGCGCCCAGGCCAAGTCGCTGGGTCTCGTCGACCAACTGGGCGGGCTTGAGGAGGCGATCGCCAAGGCCCGCCAGCTGGCCAACATCCCAACCGATGAATCGGTGCGCTTCAAACGCTATCCGGACTCCAAGTCGCCGTTCGCCGCCCTGTCGGAGATGTTCGGCGTCTCGGGCGAGGCGGCCCGGGTGCTGGTCGGCGTCGGTTCGATCCTCAACGATCCGCAGGCCGAGGCGGCCGTGCGCCAGCTGCAGACCGAGCGGGCGCGGACCTCCGGGGCCACGGTGCTGGCGGACCGACCTTACTGAACAGCGACAATCGGACACTCGCCTGTGAAGCGGCCGGTCATTGACGGTTCATGCCGATGGACCGACATTCGGAGTTCGGCGTTGTTCGCAGCGTCACAGAGGTGAATCGATGACCCCGTCCGACCGCATGATCTTCGGCCCCGGTCCCGCCGGCCGCCGCCCCGCCAACGGGCTGCTGGCCTCGATGACCTGGCTCGGAGGGTTGTTCGCCACCCTCGCCGCCATGGCCGTCGGCGCGGTGCTGGCGGTGTTCGCGGCCGCCGCGGTGGCGGTGATCGCGGTCTTCGCGGCCGTCCTGGTGTTCTTCGCCGGCCTGGCCGTGCGCGCGCGTCAGCGGGTCACGCCCCGCGCCCGACGGGCCGACGACGTGATCGAGGCCCGCAAGGTCGACGGCGCCTGGGTCGCCTATGGCTGGGAGCGGCCGGGCCGCTAGATGCTGGTCGTCCGCGACGCGCCGTCGCCGAATTTCAACCACCGGCGGGCCCCGCCCGACATGCTGGTGCTGCACTATACCGGCATGCGCACGGCCGATGAGGCCGTGGAGCGCCTGCGCGACGCCGCGGCGAAGGTTTCGGCCCACTATGTCGTCGACGAGGACGGCGCCATCCTGCGACTGGTCGCCGAAGAGCACCGCGCCTGGCACGCCGGTCGCGGCGCTTGGCAGGGCGAGACCGACTGCAACGCCGCCTCGATCGGCGTGGAGATCGTCAATCCCGGCCACGAGTTCGGATATCGCAACTTCCCCGAGGCGCAGATCGCGGCGGTGATCAGCCTGGTGAGCGATATCCGCACCCGCTGGACCATCCCCGACGCCCGCATCATCGCCCATTCCGACCTCGCGCCCGAGCGCAAGCAGGACCCCGGCGAGCGCTTTCCGTGGAAGCGGTTGGCCGCGGTCGGCCACGGCCTGTGGTTCGAGCCCGCGCCGGAGCGGATCGCCGCCCTCGGCGCGCCGCTGGGCGTCGGCGACGAGGGGCTGGGCGTCATCGTCCTGCGCGCCGGCCTGCACCGGCTCGGCTACGCCCTGCCGCCCGGCGGCGACTATGACGAGGCGACGCGGCTGACTGTCGAGGCCTTCCAGCGCCACTGGCGGCCAGCGCGGGTCGACGGCGTCGCCGACGGCGAAACGCGGGCGACGCTGATGGGGGTGTTGCAACTGGCGACGGCGGAGAGCGCGACGGGCGTGCTGAATTGAGCTTTCTCCCTCCCCCGAAGTGGGGAGGGACGGCGAGCCGCCAGGCGAGCCCGGGTGGGGAAGTGTCCAGCCACCGCTCCGCTCGTTGACAGGACAGCCGAAGATTGCACAATCCATGCAATCGGAGGCGGTCATGGATCCTGCGATCGAAAAGGCGCGCGCCATGCGAAAGGCGATGACGCCGCCCGAGCTGCGGCTGTGGAAATGCCTGCGCAGGCTGCGCGGGGAGGGCCGACATTTTCGACGACAGGCTCCGTTCCGCGGCTATTTTCTGGATTTTGTCTGTCACCGAAGCCGGTTGGTCATTGAGGTAGACGGGCGGGCGCGCGAGTACCGCGTGGAGCACGACCGGATCCGTGATGCGGTGTTGCTGCGCGAAGGCTATCGCACGCTTCGATTCAGCAATGAGGCGGTGCGCGACAACATCGACGGGGTAATGGAGCGCATCAGAACCGAGCTTGGGGCCCATGTTCCCCACCCGGGCTCGCCCTGAGGGCTCGCCGTCCCTCCCCACTTCGGGGGAGGGAGAAACGTTGACGGCGCCCGTCAAAGCGCCCACCTAGCCCGCGTCAGACGGCCGGGCGGTCGCGGCGGGGCTTGCTCCGTCGAGGAAAGTCCGGGCTCCACGGTGAAAAGGCGGCGGGTAACTCCCGCCCGGGGCGACCCGAGGGATAGCGCCACAGAAAGCAAACCTCCGGCCTTGCGAGGCCGGTAAGGGTGAAAGGGTGGGGTAAGAGCCCACCGCGTGCCTGGCAACAGGGACGGCATGGCAAGCCCCGCCTGGAGCAAGA
>JAHJNW010000078.1 GCA_018820665.1 Alphaproteobacteria bacterium
CGTCCGACCGCCACGACGGCGCCCGCCGCCGACGCTCCGGCCGAGGGCGGCGAGGGCGAGGCCCCCGCGCCCAAACGCCGCGCGCCGCGCCGCAAGGCCGAGGCGCCGGCCGACGAAGGCTGACAACCGCCCGCCCTGTGGACAGCCGCGCTTGACCTCGCGCGCCGGTCCGGGTCCAAGGGGCGTCTGTACGTTCACGGACGCCCGCCGGTCTCTCCCCATGAGGCGCGCCGGGCCTTGACCCCACGGGAGCGCCGCATGCCTCGCCTGTTCCGGCCGACGATTCTGATCGCCCTCGCCGCCGCCATGATCGCCGCCTGCGCCACGCCTCCGCCACCGCCGCCACCTCCGCCCGGTCCGGGCGGACCCGGCGCCGGGCCGGTGCTGCGCGACTGGCGCGGCATCGTCACCGCCCGCGACCGCGACCGCTACACCCGACTGGACGCCGCCTGGTCCCTCGCCCTGCAACAGGCCGACCGCCAGCGCGGTTCGGGCGACCTGGCGTCGACCGGAGACCTGATCGACCCCGACGCCGGGCTTGCCCCGGTGGCGCCGCCGCCGGGCGCCTACCGCTGCCGCACCGTCAAACTGGGCTCGCAGGGCGGCGAGGACGGCCTCGGCTATGTCGTCTACGGCTGGTTCGCCTGCCGCATCGAACAGACGCCGGCCGGCCTCAAATTCAGCAAGCTGACCGGCAGCCAGCGCCCCTCCGGCCTGCTGTTCCCCGAGGACGACCGGCAGATGGTGCTGCTCGGCTCCATGGCCCTGGCCGACGAGCCCGCCGCCAACTCCTACGGCCAGCGGCCCGACCGCGACCTCGTCGCCGTGCTGGAACGGATCGGTGATCGGCGTTGGCGGCTGGTCCTGCCGTGGCCGCAGTATGAGTCCAACCTCGACCTGATCGAACTCGTCCCCGCGTGACGAAGACGCCGGGCCCGAAACCTCGCAAGTCGCGGGCCCAACCGGATGTCCCGGCCGCGTCGGATGCCGCGTCGGAGCCTGACGTCCCGAAGGCTCGAAAACCGCGACGCGTTCGCGCGGACCCCCTCGAGATTCCGCCGCCGCCGCGCCGGCCCCGCCCGGCCGACATCGCTGTCGTCGGCGCCGGCCCCACCGGCCTCGCCGTCGCCCTGATGCTGGCGCGGCAAGGCCGGCGCGTCATGGTCCATGAGCGGTTCGCCGCCCCCCGTCCCGTCGGCGCCGGCTTCATACTCCAACCGAGCGGCCTGGACGTGCTGGACGGCCTCGGCCTGACCCCGCAGGTCGAGGCCCTCGGCCAGCGCATCGACCACATCTTCGGCCGCGAGGCCCGCCGCGGCCGGGTCGTGCTGGACGTCCGCTACAGCGATCTGAAACGCCCGCGCCCGGCTATCGGCATCCACCGCGCGGCCATGTTCGCCATCCTGTACGAGGCCTGCGTCGAGGCCGGCGTCGACTTCGAAACCGACCGCGAGATCATCGCCGCCGACGCCGGCCGCCTGATCGACAGCGCCGGCCGCCGCAGCGCGCCGTTCAACCTCGTCGTCGACGCCTCGGGCGCGCGCTCGGCCATCGCCTCCGGCATGGGCGTCGGGCGACGCGACCTCGCCTGGGGCGCCCTGTGGACCACCGTGCCCTGGCCCGGGGCGCCGTTCGACCCGACAGCGCTGCAGCAGGTCTATCTCGGCGCCAGCCGCATGCTCGGCGTCCTGCCCACCGGCGTCCTGCCCGGCGCGCCCGACGCCCCGCTGGCCACCTTCTTCTGGAGCCTGAAGACCGAGATCTGGCCCGACTGGCACGCCCTCGGACTGGAGGTGTGGAAGGACCACTGCCTGCGGGTGTGGCCCGAGCTGACGCCGGTGCTGGACGCCATCACCGACCGCGAGCAGATGACCCTGGCGTCCTATGGCCACCAGACCCTCGCCCGGCCGGTCGGCGAGCGGCTGGCGGTACTGGGCGACGCCGCCCATTGCACCAGCCCACAGCTCGGCCAGGGCGTGAACATGGGCCTGATCGACGCCCGCGCCCTCGCCGACGCCCTGACCCTCCATCGCGACCTGCCGACGGCGCTCAACGCCTATGCCCGCGCCCGGCGCTGGCATGTGCGGCTGTATCAGGCGCTCAGCCTCGGCTTCACCCCCTTCTACCAGGCCGACGGCCGGCTGCTGCCCTGGGTCCGCGACCATGTGCTGGGCAAGGTCGCCCGCCTGCCGCTGGCCCCGCGCCTGCTGGCCGCCACCGTCGCGGGCGTGCTGCTGGATCCGCGCGCCCCGCCTTCCGCGCATGGCGCCGCCGCCCGCCCTTGACCCCCGCCGTCGCTGCGACGAGTCTGGCGCGACGGGAGGCGGCTTCGCCTCCGCATTCAGGGGGTTTTCATGCGCGGCTTCAGTCTCACCATCGGCGGCGTCATTCTGGTGGTCATCGTCGCCGCCGCGGCCCTGATCGGCATGCCGACCTACAACGTCTATTCCAAACAGATGCAGGGCAAGGCCGCCTATGAGCAGGCGGTGCAGGACCGACGCATCCGCGTGCTCGAGGCCCAGGCCGCGCTCGACTCGGCCACCCTCACCGCCCAGGCCGAGATCGCCCGCGCCCGCGGCACCAACGAGGCCAACCGCATCATGGCCGAAAGCCTCGGCGGCCCTGACAACTACCTGCGCTGGTCCTACATCCACATGCTGGAAGAGACCGCCGGCAAACAGGGCCGTGAGGTCATCTACATCCCCACCGAGGCCGGCATGCCGATCCTCGAGGCCGGGCGGCGGCCGGCGGAATAGCCGGACGGCCGTCGCCCGCGGACGTCCTCAGTCCTGGCGGGACCGCAGGCCCGAGATGCTGCTGTCGCGGATCGGACCCGAAACCCGGGCGAGACAGGGTGTGGCCGGCGCGCGGAATTCGCCGACGCTGACCTGGGCCTGATCGCCGATGCAGATCCGGGGATCAGCGCCCTGGAACGGCGCGACGGCGACGCTTTCCATGCCGACAGAGAAGCAGTCGCCGGTGGCGTCCAGCCGGTAGACATAGCCTTGCCGCGTCGAGACATAGACCGTCTTGCGGTCCACGGTGTTGAAGTTATTGACGTCATTTCCGCGGAAACACTGACCGGTGGTCAGGGTCGACGACCCCGCGGGGCCGTCCGCGCCGGGGGCTGCGGCGCAGGCCGACAGGGCCACCGCGCCCGCCAGAACCATCGAAATCTTCCTCATGGGGCTCTCCTTGTTGAATGACCAAGTCGGCCAGCGGGCTTCCGGTTCCCCGGCCGGATTCAACCCCGGCGGGGCGGCGAGGTCGATCAGACGGCGACGCTAGCCCGCCCTCGGGCGGCCTGTCCACGCCCGATCAGACCCGCGTCTCCCACGCCATCCAGATCGCCACGGCGGCGATGCCCAGCGCCATGGCCGCCCGCATCCGCGGCCCCTGCAGCCGCCGCAGCACCGGCCCGCGCACGCCCGCCGCGCCCAGCACGATCAGCGAATGGACCACCACCGCCACCATCAGATGCAGCCCGCCGAGCACCAGGGCCTGGGTCAGCGGCGGCCCGTGGTCCAGCCGCATGAAGGTCGGCAGCAGGGCGACATAGAACAGCGCCGCCTTGGGATTCAGCAGGTTGCCGGTCATCCCGCGCAGGAACAGCCGCAGCCGCGATCGCTGGTCGATCCCGTCGGACGCCGCCGGATCGCCATCGCCGCGCCACGCCTCCCACGCCAGCCACAGCAGGAACAGCACCCCGGCCCAGCGGATAAGCTGGTACAGCGGCGGCCACACAATCAGGGCCTGGGTCAGGCCGAAGGCCGCGGCCAGCATCCACGCCGCCAGGCCGACGGTCACCCCGGCCACCGCCGCGAACCCCGCCGTCCGCCCGCGCGCCAGCGACACCAGCGCCAGCCAGCCCATGTTCGGCCCCGGCGTCAGCTCGATCAGGGCCACGGCGATCAGGAAGGGCAGGAGGACGCCGGGATCGACCGGCCAGGCGGAATGGGGGATCACGGACCTCTCCTCGAGCCTTACTCTAGGCCCGCCGCCTCCTGCCCGTCACCCCCTTGTGTGACCCGATCGCCACACCCAGATTTGCGTCAGCTCAAGGCGTCGCTTCGCGAAAGGACGCCCATGGGCCCACACTCCGCCTGCACAGGGGACATGCCGTGAACCTCGACCTCTATTCCGACCGCGCCAAACAGGCCGTCCAGTCCGCCCAGTCGCTGGCGCTCGCCCGCCGCCACCAGCAGTTCGCCCCCGAACACCTGCTCAAGGTGCTGCTGGAGGAGCGCGACGGCCTCGCCCGCAATCTGATCACGGCCGCCGGCGGCGACCCCGCCAAGGCCGAAACCGCCGTCGAGACCGCCCTGTCGAAACGGGCCCAGGTCTCCGGCGGCTCGGGCCAGCTCTATCTCGACGGCGACACCGCCCGGGTCTTCGCGACCGCCGAGGCCGCCTCGAAGAAGGCCGGCGACGCCTTCGTCACCACCGAACGCCTGCTCAGCGCCATCGCCCGCGAGGGCGGGGTCGCCGCCACCGTGCTCGCCTCGGTCGGCGCCACGCCCGACAAGCTCGACGAGGCGATCAACGAAATCCGCAAGGGCAAGACCGCCGACAGCGCCGGGGCCGAGGACGCCTATGACGCCCTCAAACGCTACGCCCGCGACCTGACCCAGGCCGCCCGGGATCAGAAGATCGACCCCGTCATCGGCCGCGACGAGGAGATCCGCCGCACCATCCAGGTCCTGGCCCGGCGCACCAAGAACAACCCCGTCCTGATCGGCGAGCCCGGCGTCGGCAAGACCGCCATCGTCGAGGGCCTGGCCCTGCGCATCGTCAACGGCGACGTGCCCGAATCCTTGCGCGACAAGACCGTCATGGCGCTGGACATGGGCAGCCTGATCGCCGGCGCGAAGTATCGGGGCGAGTTCGAGGAACGGCTGAAGGCCGTCCTGTCCGAGGTCTCGGCCGCCGAGGGCCAGATCGTCCTGTTCATCGACGAGATGCACACCCTGGTCGGCGCCGGAAAGAGCGACGGCGCCATGGACGCCTCCAACCTGCTCAAGCCGGCGCTTGCGCGCGGCGAACTGCACTGCGTCGGCGCCACCACGCTTGACGAGTACCGCAAGCATGTCGAGAAGGACGCAGCCCTTGCCCGCCGCTTCCAGCCGGTCATGGTCGACGAGCCCACGGTCGAGGACACCATCTC
>JAHJNW010000079.1 GCA_018820665.1 Alphaproteobacteria bacterium
GAAACTAACCTCAAAACAAGGCTTCGCTGAGGATCGTGGAAGACTACCACGTTGATAGGCCAGGTGTGGAAGTGGGGCGACCCATGAAGCTTACTGGTACTAATAATCCGATCGGCTTGATCGTTTCTCAGCAAAACTCATTCGGTTTTACTTGCCGATAATAATCGCGACGATGTCTTCTCATTTAATCCCCTATCTGCCTGGTTGACCCGGTGGCTATGTCGGAGGTTCCCCACCCGATCCCATTCCGAACTCGGTCGTTAAGCCCTCCAGAGCCGATGGTACTTCGTCTTAAGGCGCGGGAGAGTAGGTCGCCGCCGGGTCTACCAGACGGATAGATGATTGTATTACGGGCCGTCGCCCGTCTCTCGAACCGCTCTTCCCTTACACTACCGTTTGCCGCGGGATGGAGCAGCCCGGTAGCTCGTCAGGCTCATAACCTGAAGGTCGTAGGTTCAAATCCTACTCCCGCACCCAATATCATCGCAAAAACGCCGCCCCGGTTCGCCAGGGCGGCGTTTTTGCGTTCGCCGGTAGCCTGACCGCCACGCCTGGCGGCTGCGGCCAGCCGGCCCAGCAGCCGGTCGCAATCGGCCGCGAGCGCACGGCCGGCCATCGTGCTGGGCCCGCTGCCGTCGAACGATTGTGAACGATCACAATTTATGCTGTAGTCGGGTCAAGAGGCGGAGTTCTCGGAGGAGGAAACCAGGCTGAGGGGCCTGATCGGGGGAGCGGGACAAATGCGTCCGCGGCCGTCGACGGCGTCATGCCACTCCGGATACCCGCCGTTGATGGAGAACAGGATGCGCAGTTCAGTCTCGACCATGGCTCTCGTGGTGTCGGCCGGAATCGTCCTCGCGGCGCCGGCTGCGGCCCAGTCGGACGCCCCCGCTCCAGACCCGGCCGCAGCCCGCGCCACAGCGGCGCATTGGCCCGCGGCCGCATCGCCCGCTGCGATGAGCGACCCCGCCACCGAAGCCTTCGTCACCGAGCTGATGAGCCGGATGACCGTCGAGGAGAAGGTCGGCCAGACGATCCAGGCGGATATCGGTTCGATCCGGCCTGAAGACCTGCAGCAGTACCCTCTGGGATCCATTCTCGCCGGCGGCAACTCCGGGCCCGGCGGCGAGGAGCGGGGAGACCCCCAAGGCTGGGTGGACCTGGCCAGGGCTTTTCGCGCCAGCGCCGCGGCGCGTCCCGGCGCCAAGGTGCCGCTGATCTTCGGCATCGACGCCGTTCATGGTCACAACAACGTCGTCGGCGCGACGATCTTTCCGCACAATATCGGCCTCGGCGCGGCCCGCAATCCCGAGCTGATCGGCCGGATTGGAGAGGCCACCGCGCTGGAGGTGGCCGTAACGGGCGCCGACTGGACCTTTGGTCCCACCCTGGCCGTTCCTCGCGACGACCGCTGGGGGCGCGCCTATGAGGGCTATGCGGAGGACCCGGAAGTCCAGCGCGCCTATGCCGCGCCGCTGACGCTGGGCCTGCAGGGAACCTTGAGCCCGGACAGTCCGCTGGAGCCCGGCCGGATCGCCGGATCAGCCAAGCATTTCCTCGCCGACGGCGGTACGGACGGCGGGCGCGACCAGGGCGATTTCACGGGTACGGAGCAGGAGCTGATCGATATCCATCTTGGCGGCTATGTGCAGGCGATCGACGCCGGCGTCCTGTCGGTCATGGCCAGCTTCTCGGGCTGGAATGGCGTGAAGCACACCGGCAATCCGACGCTGTTAACCGATGTGCTGCGCGGGCCGCTGGGTTTTGACGGCTTCGTGGTGTCCGACTGGAACGCCCATGGCCAGTTGCCCGGATGCTCCAACGAGAGCTGCGCCGCGGCCTTCAACGCCGGCATCGACATGTTTATGGCCCCGGACAGCTGGAAGCCCCTGTACGAAAACACGCTGGCCCAGGTCCGGGCGGGCGAAATCTCCAGGGAGCGGCTTGACGAGGCGGTCCGCCGCATCCTGAGGGCCAAGGTCAAGACCGGGGTGTTCCGTGAGGAACGCCCGGTTGAGGGTCAGTTGCAACATCTCGGCTCTCCGGCCCATCGGGCCCTCGCGCGGCAGGCGGTGCGGGAATCCCTCGTCCTGCTCAAGAACGAGGGCGGTATCCTGCCGATCGCGGGCAATGCGCGCGTCCTGGTTGCCGGCGCCGCGGCCGATGATATCGGACAGGCTTCCGGCGGCTGGACCCTCAGCTGGCAGGGGACAGGCAACACGAATGCGCATTTCCCTCGCTCGCAATCCATATGGGCGGGGCTCAACGAGGCGGTGACCGCGGCAGGCGGCTCGGCGACCTTGAGCCTGGACGGCGCCTTCGCCGAACGTCCGGACGTCGCCATCGTAGTGTTCGGGGAGACGCCCTATGCGGAGTTTCTCGGCGACCTGCGCACCGTGGATTTTGAACCCGAAGAGCCGCTGGCCATACTTCGGCGGCTGAAGGCGGCCGGGGTGCCGACCGTCTCCGTCTTCCTGTCCGGACGACCCATGTGGGTCAATCCCGAGCTCAACGCCTCCGACGCCTTTGTCGCCGCCTGGTTGCCGGGGACCGAGGGCGGTGGGTTGGCCGATGTGCTGATTGCGGACGCGGCCGGTTCCGCACGCCATGATTTCTCCGGCGTCCTGTCATTCAGCTGGCCGAAGGACGCGACGGGCGAGCCGCTGAACCGGGGTGAGCCGGGCTACGATCCGCTGTTCGCCTACGGTTACGGCCTCAGCTATACGCGGACGGCCGAGGTGCCGATGCTGTCCGAGGAATCGGGGGTCAGTTCAGCGGCCGGCGGCGCCGACCAATATCTGGTCAACGGCCGTATCAGCCCGCCGTGGTCGCTGATCCTCGAGGATGACGGCGGTCAAACCCGTCTGGGCGGCGAGGCCGCGGCCGAGAGTCCCCGAGGCGCGGTGTCCGTGCAGTCGGTTGACGACCTGGCCCAGGAAAGCGGGCGACGGCTGACGTTCACTGGTCCTGCGCGCGCCATTATCTGGGGGCCGCCCGTAGACCTGCGCCGCGAAGTGAACGGAGATCTGGCCCTGAGCTTCCGCTACCGTATCGACAGCGCGCCGGCTGGCGCCCTGTCGATCGGCTTTGGCGGCGTGTCGAGGAATTTGACGAGCGAACTTGCGGCCGCCCCCACAGGAGAGTGGCGGTCCCACAAGGTGCGGCTCTCTTGCTTCGCCGAGCCTCGGGCCGAGGCGGTGGAAACGCCGTTCGTCTTGACCAGCACCGCCGCGGCGACAGTGTCCGTATCGGAAATCCAGCTGCGACCGGATGTCGGGCCGGCCGACTGTCCGACGGAATAGCAACCGGCCAAGGACGGGCGTGTAAGCCAGAGCATTCATAGCCGCAAACAATACGTTGTGAACGCTCTCAACCTGTGCTTAGCTAACCATCAGAAGGCGGAGACCTTCGAGGTAGGAAACCCGGGAGAACGCCCCCATCGGGGGTGTTGAGTCTTGGCGCCACGCTGCTGTGGTGCTGAGGTGGCGGCCGACTGTCGGTTGCCCGCGCCCTGAATTCTCCTCGTCGGCCCGTCTCAAAACAAAGGTTTTGGGGACCTTGAGGGGGAGACGACTGATGAGAGTGAACCGGGCAATTTGGCTGGGCGTTTTGATGGCGAGCAGCGCGCTCGCCGGGCCGGTGCTGGCGCAGGATCCAGGCGACCAGGCCACTGAAATCGACGAGGTCATCGTCACCGGGATCCGCCGATCGCAGGAGCAGTCGATCAACATCAAGCGGGACTCGACCGCGATCGTTGACGCCATCTCCGCCGAGGACATCGGTAAGCTGCCGGACGTCACCGTTGCTGACGCCTTGCAACGGATCGCGGGCATCCAGGTGCAGCGCAACGCCGGCGAGGGCTCCACGGTGAACATCCGCGGCCTGCCGCAGGTGGTGACCCTGTTGAATGGCGAGCAGTATCTCAGCGCGGGCAATCTCGGGACGGCGCAGCCCAATCTGAATGACGTGCCGTCGCAGCTGATGAGCTCCATCGTCGTCTTCAAGTCGATGGACCCGCGAAACGCCCTGTCAGGCATCTCGGGCACCATCGACCTGCGTACGCGCCGGCCGTTCGATTTCGACGATGGAACCACCATCGCCCTGAC
Organism: Alphaproteobacteria bacterium; assembly: GCA_018820665.1. Lineage (GTDB taxonomy): Bacteria > Pseudomonadota > Alphaproteobacteria > Caulobacterales > Caulobacteraceae > Brevundimonas. Next base: position 4,107 of record JAHJNW010000079.1, read on the forward strand.
GCAGGAATACGCCACTGGCGAAGACACCCGCGAGGATGATTACCTGTTCAACGGTCTTCTCAACTGGCGGACGGACGGTTTCGGCGTGATGCTGTCCGGGGTCGTGAGCCAGTCGAACCTGGGTAACAACTATTCCGGCGTGAGCGGCGGCGTATTCGGCAACAACGACTGGGGCGGCGCCGGCGACAACTGGATCGCCCCGCACGGCTATGACAGCTTCCGGCGGGTGGTCGAGCGCGAGCGGTACAGCCTGAACGGCGCCCTGCAATGGGAGATCAGCGAAGGCCTGACCCTGACGGGCGAAGCCTTCCACACGAACCAGAAGGAATACAACCGCGCCGCCGGCCTCAACATCTCCAACCGCTGGAGCGCCCTGGGCTGGACCATTCCGACGGAGTTCGAGACCACGGGTGTGAACGGATCGAACGGGCAGCCGTGGCTCGACGTCGAGGAATACGACCTCGACGTCTGGTGGATGAACTCCTTCACGGTCAACCGCGTCACCGAAACGGAATCGACCAACTACAATCTCGAGCTCGATTACGACAAGGGCGGCCCGCTGCGCCTGTCCGCGCGCGCGATCCACGCCGACGCCTCCCTGCTGAGCATGAATGGCCAGGTGCAGGGCGATCTGTCGAACTGGCAGTATTCACCGGACCGGCAGTTCACGCTGTTCCGTGACGCCAATGACCGTACGCGCGGCCCGTTCTATCCGGCCTCGATCGCGGCCCTCTACCCCGCCTCACAGTATTCCAACGGCGTGGTCGGCTCCAACGGCGGCCGCTATATCAATCCGAACCCGCTGGGTATCGGCGAGGACCCGCTGGTCCATCTCGACATCGGCGGCTCCAACACGGTGTGGAGCCTGTTTGATCAGCCGATTTCAGGTGGTCTGGGCGCCGGGAACACGCTGACCGACTACATGGCCAATGTCGACAGCTACGCTGTCGCCGCCTTCTCGTCGGAAGGCAACCAGCGCAACGACTCCACGCTCGATGTGGCGCGCGTTGACGGCTCCTACGATTTCGACGTCCCGCTGCTGGGCTTCATCACGCGTGTCGACTTCGGCGGGCGGCACTCGGACCGAGAGGTGGAGATCGAGAATTTCCACCTGTTCTCGGACTTCTACGCCGGCCAGGGCGCTACCGACCCGACCGGGTGCTCGGCGCAGTGGAAGGCCATCGACGTGGTCATGAACCAGAACCAGTGCCAGGCGGGAGAGCTCGTTTCGAACCCCGCGTTCAACCCCCTGGCCCCCGTCGGCGCGACCCCCGGCAACTGCGGCGATGGCGGCGCCGCCAACACGCCGACCTGCTTCCAAGGGTATACGGTCAACCGGCCGACCAAGCTGAACGAGCACAACAACGTCTACTTCCTCGACGACTACGGCTCGATCACCCGGGGCCTGCCTGGCGTCTGGGTGGCGGACCCGAGGGATTTCGACGACGTCACCGCCTTCCAGCAGCGCGTCTTCGGCAGCGCCTATCCGGTCATCATCCCCGGCAACAGCTACTCGGTGCAGTTGGTTGAACAGAGCGCCTATCTGAACTCGGGCATCGCCTTTGGCTCGCTCACGGGCGACGTTGGCCTGAAGGTGATCCGGACCGAGATGGATGTGCGGCAAAACCTGACGGGCGAGACCCGCAACTATGGCGACACCAATCTGGATGTCGGCGACACCTTCTCGAGCCGCAGCTATTACGATTACCTGCCGTCGGTTAATTTGGCATGGGATTTCAATGATCGGTTGAGGCTGAGGGCGGCGTTCAACAAGACCATGATCCCGCTGGATCTGGGGAACTACGGGGGTGGCGTGACCATCCAGACGGCGGACTCGCTGGGACCCACGCCCGATGATCCGACAGCTCCGCCGGTCGGGGTGCGGCGGGTCACCGGGGCGAGCGCCAACGGCAACCCGGACCTCGATCCGTGGCGGTCGGACAACTACGATCTCAGTCTGGAGTACTACCTGGGCCGCGGCACCCTGTTCAACATTGCCCTGTTCAAGCTGAACATCGAAAGCTTCGTCACCCGCGCCACCGTCAACGACGGCCAGTTCCCGGACCAGGACGGCGTCATCCGCCGCACCGTGCCGGTGAACCGTCCCGTCCAGGGCGACGGCGGCGAACTCCAGGGCGTGGAAATCGGAGCCAAGGTGGCGTTGAGCGACCTGCTGGCGGATGGCGGCCTGTGGTCGAATTTCGGCTTCGACGGCAGCTTCACCTTCTCTGACAGCTCGCAGAACGCTTTGAACCTGTCGGGCGAAGACCTGCCCTTCCAGGACAACTCCAAATACCAGGTCAACGCCGCCGTCTGGTACCAGGACGACCGGCTCCAGGCCCGTGTGGCCTACAACTACCGCACGCCACGCCTGTCTTCGACGTTTGGCTCGATCCCGATCTATCAGGACACGGCCCAGTATGTGGACGTGAACGTCACCTATGACCTGACCGAGGATATCGCGCTGTATCTCAACGGTTCGAACGTGTTCGGCGAGATCGAGGAATACTATCTCGAGTTCGAGGACGGCGCCGAGCAGTTCCATTCGCGCAACCAGTTCGAGCCGCGCTACTCCGTGGGCCTGCGCGCCCGGTTCTAACTTCCCCTGAAGACCTCGCCGGCGGCGGAAACGCCGCCGGCGGCTTTTTTGGGAGGCGTTCAGGGTGCAGGCTCGCCTGATGGAAGCAGATTCTCGCATTCGCACCGTTGTCATCGTCGGCGGGGGCACCGCCGGATGGATGACGGCGGCGGCGCTGGTCCAGCATTTCCGCGGCACACCGCTGAGGATCACGGTGGTCGAGTCCTCGGACATCGGAACCATCGGCGTCGGCGAGGCGACCATTCCGACGATCCGTCGCTTCTACGCCCAGCTGGGTCTGAGCGACGAAGAGGTGATGCGGGCCACCGGCGCCACCTGCAAGCTGGGCATCCGCTTTTGCGACTGGTCCGGACCCGGTTCGGACTTCATCCACCCGTTCGGCCTGTACGGGCAGGATCTGAAGGGTATCGGCTTCCATCATTTCTGGCTGGCGGACCGCGCGCGCGGCCAGACCGCCCCGCTCGGCGCCTATTCGCTGGGCGCCGCCATGGCCGCGGCGGGGCGGTTCGTCACGCCCTCGCCGCGGCCGCCGTCCAGCCTGTCGGTGTTCGACTGGGCCCTGCATCTGGACGCGACGGCCTTCGCCCGGCATCTGCGCGCCTATGCCGAGGCCGGCGGCTGCGTCCGGATCGACGCCCGCATCAACGGCGTGGACCTGCGCCAGGACGACGGCTTCATCGAGGGCGTCGTCCTCGAAGACGGTCGGCGGGTCGCGGGCGACCTCTTCATCGACTGTTCCGGCTTCCGCGCCCTGCTGATCGGCGAGGCGCTGGCCGAACCCTATGAGGACTGGAGCCGGTGGCTGCTGTGCGACGCGGCCTTCGCGGTGCAGAGCGAGAACGCTCCGGGCGACCAGCCGGCGCCCTTCACCCGGGTCACCGCGCGGCCCTCGGGCTGGCAGTGGAGCATTCCGCTGCGTTACCGGTCCGGCAACGGCATCGTGTTCTCCAGCCGCCACGTCACCGACGAACAGGCTCTCGCCGATCTGATGCCGAACCTGATGGGACGGCCGCTGACCGAGCCGCGGCGGATCGGATTCCGCCCCGGACGCCGGGGCCGGGCCTGGGTCAGGAACTGCGTGTCGATCGGCCTGTCGTCCGGATTCCTGGAGCCGCTGGAGAGCACCTCCATCGCCCTCATCGAGACGGCGATCGACCGACTGAAATCATTCTTCCCGGACCGTCGGTTCGCCCAGCCCGTGCTGGACGAGTTCAACGACCAGACCGCGCGCGAGATGGAGCGGACCCGCGACTTCATCATCCTGCACTACCAGCTGAATGGCCGGGACGAACCATTCTGGGCCGACTGCCGCGCCGTGCCCCCGCCGGAAACCCTGCAGCGGAAACTGGATCTGTGGAAGGCACGCGGCCAGTTCGTTCGCTATCGCTGGGAGATGTTCCACCCGGCCAGCTGGCTGGCCATCTATGACGGCTTCGGGGTCTGGCCGGAGGGTCATGATCCGGCCGTCGACGGCGTGGACGCGGATCAGCTGTCGAAGAGCCTGGCCGCGATGCGTGAGGCGGTAGCCGATGCCGTGGCCAGCGCGCCAATGCACGCCGATTTTCTCTCATCCCTTGAACCCCCGGTCGCCGCATGACGCCCTCCATCGAAGCCGCCGGCCGTCGTCCGCTGAAGAAGGTGTGCATCGTCGGCGGCGGCACGGCCGGATGGATCGCGGCGGCCGTGATGGCCGAGCATTTCAAGAGCAGGCTGTTCGATATCGAACTGGTCGAGTCCGACGCAATCGGGACCATCGGCGTCGGTGAATCCACGGTGCCGCCGTTCCTGCAGTTGCTCGCCAAGCTCGGGGTCAACGAGCAGGAATTCGTGCGCGAGGTCGGCGCCAGCTTCAAACTGGGCATCGACTTCCGCGACTGGTCGGAGAAGGGCGAGCGCTATTTCCACCCCTTCGGGACCATCGGCGCGCCCGTCGGGCTCAGCGACTTCTACCAGGTGTGGCTGAAGGCGAAGCATCACGGCTACGCCGCCGGTCTGCAGGACTTCGCCCCGGCCAGCGTCATGGCGCGAGAGGGGCGGTTCACCCTGCCGTTCAAGGCGCCGAACACGCCGATCGCCGGCGCCAGCTACGCCCTGCACGTCGACGCGTCGCGCGTCGCGCGGTTTCTGCGCAATTTCGCCGAGGCGCGCGGCGTCAAACGGACCGAGGGCATGGTCGAGGACGTTGTGACCCGGCCGGACGGTTTCGTGGAACGTCTGCAGTTGAAGGACGGACGTTCCGTCGATGCGGATTTCTTCATCGACTGCTCCGGCTTCCGGTCCCTGCTGATCGGCAAGGCGCTGGGCGTCGAGCATGAGGACTGGTCGCACTGGCTGCTGTGCGATCGGGCTATCGCGGTGCAGACCGAGAACGTCAGCCCGCCGGCGCCCTATACCGTGGCCCATGCCCAGGACTACGGCTGGCGCTGGCGGATTCCGCTGCAGCACCGGACGGGCAATGGCCACGTCTTCTGCAGCCGCTATCTGAGCGATGACGAGGCGACCGCTGTCCTGATGGCGCAGGTTGAGGGCGAGCCGGTCGCGCCCCCCATGCCGGTGGGGTTCAAGACCGGGGTGCGCAAACAGATCTGGAGCCGCAACGTCCTGTCGCTGGGCCTCGCCAGCGGCTTCATCGAGCCGCTCGAATCCACCGCCATCCACCTGATCTACCGCGGCATGGAGTTCTTCTTCCGCTATCTGCCGGATACGGACTGCGACCGGCATCTGGTGGACGAATACAATCGGCGCATGATCGCGGACTACGAGGAGATCCGGGATTTCGTGATCCTGCACTATTGCACAACACGGCGGGACGACACGGCGTTCTGGCGAGCGTGCCGGACCATGGAGCCGCCGGCTTCGCTTCAGCGCAAGATCGAGCTGTTCAAGGTCAATGGGTCCCTGTCCGAAGGCCTGGACGAGCTGTTCCGCGACCCCAACTGGCAGTCGGTGCTTGACGGCATGGGGGTGGTGCCGCGCAGCTGGCACCCTGTCGTCGACCGCCTCCCGTTCGCGCGTGTTCCCGAAGAGCTGGAGGGCGCGCGGGAGGGGTTGAGGCATCGGGTGTCACGCCTGACGACCCATGCAGAATTCCTCGACGCCCATTGCGCCGCCGAGCCGCCTGCGGTCCGGTCAGCCTGAGGACGGCGCTTGCCGGGGAACGGCCAAGCCTGACACAATGCGGTCCTTCACGGAATCTGGAGACTGACCTTTTGCGCCGCGCCGTGACCATCAAACATGTGGCTGCCGAGGCCGGCGTCTCCCTGCAGACCGTGTCGCGAGTGATCAACAACGCTCCCAATGTCCGGCCGCAGGTCCAGGAGCGCGTGCATGAGGCGATCGCCCGCCTCGGCTATGTTCCCAGCATCGCGGCCCAGCGCATGGGCGGGTCGCGCTCCTATCTGCTGATGGCGCTGAATGATCGCGACCGGACCATCGACGCATGGCGTTCGGGCGAGGGCACCGACTGGGTCGACCAGATGCTGCTGGGCGGCATGCTGAAGGCCGCCGAAGGCGGTTACCGGATGATTTTCGAACTGATCGACACCCATTCGTCCCAGGTCGAGCGGGAAGTTCAGGCGGCTCTGTCGGCCCTGCATCCTGACGGGGTGATCCTGACCCCGCCGCATTCCGACAACCCCCTGATCACCGAACTGCTGGTTCGTCAGGGGCTGCCCTTCGCCCGCATCGGCTCGGCGACGCCGGGGCCGGGCTTCGCGATCTCGATGAACGACGCCGGCGCCGCCGAGACGGCGACCGGCCATCTGCTGGATCTGGGCCATCGCCGCGTCGGCTTCATCACCGGAAGCGACGAATACGCCCTCAGCGAGGCCCGGCTGTCCGGCTACCGGTCGGCCCTGACCTCGCGCGGCTTCGAGATCGACGAGGCTCTGATCGGGCAGGGCGATTTTACCTATGCCTCCGGCGAGGCGGCCGCGGCGCGGATGCTGGCCCTGCCGAATCCGCCCACGGGAATCGTCGCCAGCAACGATCAGATGGCGCTTGCCGCCCTGGCGGTCGCCAAGGCGTCGGGTCTGACGGTCCCGACCGACGTCTCGATCGTCAGCTTCGACGATACGCCGATCGTGCGGTTCAGCCACCCCCCGCTCACCGCTGTGGTCCAGCCGATCGCCGCCATGACGGCGGCGGCCGCCGATCTCTTGATCCGCGCCAAGTCCAAGGCGCCCGATCTGCCGGAGCAGACCGTCACGCCGTTCGGATTCGCCGTCCGGGGCTCGACCAGCCCGCCGCGCAGGTGACGGCCGCTCCACTGACCGGGCCGCAAAGACCCCGCCTCTGGTTGCTGTTTTACGCCCTGGCCTGGGGCGGAGGCGTGGTCGCCTATACGCCGCTGCTAACCCTGCTGCTGCCGATGCGAATCGCCGCCCTCGGACTCGGCGACAAGGTCGGGCTGCTGTCGCTGGCCGCGGTGGTCGGCGCCCTGACGGCCAGCGTCGCCAACATCGCCGCCGGCGCCCTGAGCGACCGGTTTTCCGGAGGGCCGGGCGGTCGTCGGCCGTGGATTGTCGCGGGCCTCGTGGGAACGGTCGGCGCCTATGGCCTGGTGGCCATGGCGGACACCCGGCTGGAGCTCCTCGGGGCCGTCGCCCTGTTTCAGCTGGGCGTCAATCTGATGCTGGCGCCCCTCTCGGCCCTCGCGGCCGACGAGGTTCCCGACTCCCAGAAGGGGCTTCTGGGAGGCATGATGGGCGCCGCCTATCCCCTCGGCGCGCTGAGCGGCGTCGCTGTTATGGCCGCGTCGTCGCCGGCCTCCAGACTCGCTGTGACGGCCTTGCTGGTCGTCTTGCTGATGGCGCCCTTTCTCGCGGTTTTCCGGGCAAGGGCCGCGGTGGCCTGGTCCCGGATCGACCCCGCCGTCGTCCGGGCGGGACGGACACGTGATCTCGCCGCGCTGTGGGGCGCCCGGCTGCTGGTTCAGGTCGCGGGGGCCATCATGTTCGCCTACCTCCTTTACTATTTCGAGGGCGTCGAGGTCGGAGGCCAGTCGCTCGATGCCGACCGGATGGCGGTCCGGGTGGCCTGGCTCTCGGGCGTCGTCGCGGTGGTGACCGTCCCGCTGTCGATCGCGCTGGGTCGGTGGTCGGACGTCGCGGGCGCCCGCACGCCGTTCCTGCAGATCTGCGCCGCGCTGGCGGCGGCCGGCCTCGTGGTGATGGCGTTTTTCACGGACTGGACGGTCGCGGTCTGGGGCTATGGCCTGTTCGCGGTCGGCAGCGCCATCTTTCTGGCCCTGCAGTCCACCTTCGCAATGCAGTTGCTGCCGTCGCCCGGTCACAGGGGGCGAGATCTCGGCGTCCTCAATCTGACCAACACCCTGCCATCGATCCTCGGCCCGGGGCTGGCCTATGTCGCTCTGAAGTCGGGGGGATTCCAGTCACTGCTGCTGATCCTCGCCGGCCTTGCGGGCCTCGCCGCGCTCCTCATGGGGCTGGTCCGCGAGCGCCAGGACCTGGCCGAGACGAGGGCGGAAACGTCGCCGCCTTAATCCCGCCCACTTCCGCTACAAGTGTAGCGCTACGTTTGTAGCGACATGCCCAGCGGAACCGTCATGATCGAATCTCTTCCCCGTCGCGAGCGAGACGCTTTCGAAGCGCTCTGCCGGCTTGAGACGGGCTCGACCAGCGCCGTGCGCGCCGCCATGGGCGGCGATCTCAGCGATTCCGCCGTGCGCACCCTGCTGGCCCGACTGGAGGCCAAGGGTCTGGTGGGCCGGTCCAGCGAGGCCGAGGGCGTGGTTTACCGCCCGCTTCAGCGGCCCGAGACGATCGCCGCCGGCGCCCTGCGCCGGACCGTGGACACCTTTTTCGCCGGGTCGGCGGCCATGGCCGCCACCGCCCTGCTGGGACTGACGCAACGTCTCAAGCCGGAGGAACTGGAGGCGCTGGAACGGGCCATTGAGGAGGCGAGGGAGCGCGGATGACGGACGCCGGATTGATCGTCGAGCTGCTGGCCAAGTCCAGCGTCATCGCCGGAGCGGGGCTGGTCCTGGCCGCCGCCCTGTTCGCGCGACCCGCCGTGGAGCGGGTGGACGTACTGCGCGCGGCCGTCTGCATCCTGCTGGGGCTGCCGGTGATCATGGCGCTCGCGCCGGGTCTGGAGCTCGCGCTTCTGCCGGCGGAGGCGGCCGAGGTCGCGCCATCGACCCCGCTCTGGCAGGGGGCCGTCGGCCCCGTCGCCGGCCTGTCGGTCTCGGGAACGATCCGCCCGCTGTCGTTGATGGATGTGGTGATCGCCCTCTGGGTCATCGGCGCCGTGGCGGTGTTCGGCCGTTTCATCCTCGGGGTGCTGACCCTGCGGCGCTGGACCCGTTCGGGCCGGCCCGTCTCCGGGGCGCCCTGGACGGCGCCGCTCGAGCATCTGCCCGACCGTCGCCGGCCGCGCGTCATCAGTTCGCAAGCCGTCGAGTCTCCGCTCAGCTGGGGCCTTGCGCCCGGCGTGGTTCTGATCGGGGAAGCCTGCCTCGCCAGGCCGCAGACGGCGGCCTCGGTCATGGCCCATGAGCTGGCCCATATCCGCCGGGGCGACTGGCTGTTCCTCGCCCTGTCCCGCCTCGCGCTCGCCCTGTTCTGGTTCAACCCGCTGGTCTGGCTGCTGCACGCCACGTTGGTCAGCCGGACCGAAGACGCCGCCGACGCCGCGGCGATCGTGGCCGTGGATCGCCGGACCTACGCCCGCGCCCTCGTCGGCCTCGCCGCCGGGTTCAGACAACCCGCCGCCGTCGGCATGGCGGGCGACGCCCAATCCCTGACCAGAAGGATAGACCGCATCATGAACGCCCGTCCCGCCACGCCTCGCCGGCCCGCCATCATGGCCCTGACTATCGGCGCTCTGATCGTCATCGCCACGCCGATCGCCGCCGTCGAGATCACCCAGGTTCCGCCGCCGCCGCCCCCGAGCGCACTGGCGCGGCCGGCGCCCCCCGCGCCGCCGGCTCCGCCCGCGCTCATGGCAATGCCCGCGCCGC
>JAHJNW010000080.1 GCA_018820665.1 Alphaproteobacteria bacterium
GATCGCCAAACAGACCCAGGAAGACCTCGGCGACGCCTATGAGCCCCTGCCGGGCTGGAAGATCGTCAAGACCATGGTCGAGGACCTCGGCCGCTACGGCCGCAAGAACGGCAAGGGCTTCTACGACTACGAAACCAAGCCGAAAAAGCTGTGGTCCGGCCTGTCCGATCTCGCCCCGGTCACGATCGACGACTCGACCCCCGAACTGGTCGAGGACCAGAAGCGCCGCCTGCTCTACCGCCAGGCGGTCGAGGTCGCGAAATGCTGGGAAGAGGGCGTCATCGACGACCCGCGCGAGGCCGATGTCGGCGCCATCCTGGCCTGGGGCTTCGCCCCCTGGACCGGCGGCCCGCTGACGATGATCGACCAGACCGGCCTCAAGGCCTTCGTCGAACAGGCCGACGTCTACGCCGAACGCTACGGCGACCGCTTCAAGGTCCCCCAGCTGCTGCGTGACATGGCGGCGAAGGGCGAGACCTTCTACGGAAACTTCGAAGGCAAGAAGGCGGCGGCGTAAGTCCGACGGGGACGGGTCAGAGGTTCACCACCTCGAACCCGTCCTCCGCCGCCAGCCGCTCGGCCAGCACCGCCCGGTGACACCCCGCGTGGTCGGCCTCGAAACACAGCAGCGCCGTCGGCCGGTCCTTCGCGATCTCGCGCAGCCGCTCGAACGCCAGCTGCGACGGCGGTTCCTGCATATGGTCGGCGAAGATCTCGCGCATCTCGCCGACATGGCCCTTGCGCGCCGCGTCCCGTCCGGCCTTGGGCGTACCGAGGTCGCGCAGGTGGACGTATTCGATCCCGGCCTCGGCCAGACTCGATCCGAGAATGGTCTTGGAGAACCCGGCCCGCCGCGACGCCGCCACCGCCCGCACGTCGGCCAGCACGGTCACGCCCGCGGCCTTGAGCCGGTCGATCACGGCGGCCTGCGGCTCGCCCTCGTATCCGATGGTGAACAGTTTCATCGACCGGATATGGAAAGCCGCCGGCCGCTGCGCCAGCTACGTCCGATTCTGGCGTATCGCTAGGCTACACTCCCTCATGGCCCGGCGTTCCGGGCGCACGGAAGGCGGATGCGAAACGGACTCAGCGGACTCATCGGACCCCGTTTTTTACAGTTTCACCCGGATGAAAATCCACGGTCGGCCGACGAAGCTTGACCTGCTCCCTTGAGCGCTCCACCCCTCGCGTTCGACCGCAGGAGCCAATCATGATCCGTCTCGCCCTCTCCGCCCTGCTCCTCGCCGGAGCCGCCTCGACCGCCCAGGCCCAGGAACTGCGCATCCACGGCGGGACCATCTACACCGGCGCGGCCGACCAGCCGACGGCCGAGGTGGTCATCGTCCAGGACGGCCGGATCTTCTACGTCGGCGCGGCCGCCGGGGCTCCTGAGGTCGAATACGCCGAGGACCTCGACCTCAAGGGCGCCGTCCTGTTCCCCGGCTTCACCGACGGCCACGCCCACCTCGACGGCGTCGGCTGGCGCGAGCTGACCCTCAACCTCGAAGGCTCCGCCTCGATCGTCGAGGCCATGGCCCGGCTGACCGCCTGGGCCGAAGCCCACCCGGAGGGCGCCATCGTCGGTCGCGGCTGGATCGAGACCCACTGGCCCGAGGGGCGCTTCCTGACCGCCGCCGACCTCGACGCCGCCGCTCCGGGGCGGGTGGTGCTTCTCGGCCGCGCCGATGGCCATGCGGTGGTCGCCTCCAGCGCCGCCCTCGCCGCCGCCGGGATCACCGCCGACACCGTCGCCCCCTCCGGCGGCGAAATCCTCAAGGACGACGCTGGCCAGCCGACCGGCCTGCTGGTCGACGCCGCCGAACAGCTCGTCGCCGGCCTGACCCCCCAGGCCGACCCCGCCGCCCTGCGCGACGCCTATCGCGCCGGCTTCCGCGTGGAGGCCGAATACGGCTGGACCGGCGTCCACTTCATGAGCGCGCCATGGAAGGACGTGCCGCTGATGGAGGCCATGGCCCTGGCCGGCGAGGCGCCGCTGCGGATCTACAACAGCGTCACCCCCGACGGCGCCGCTGAACTGATCGCCGGCGGTCCGCGCAGCGTCGCCGACGGCCGGGTCATCACCCGGGCGATCAAATACTATGCCGACGGCGCCCTCGGCTCGCGCGGCGCGGCGCTGTTCGAACCCTATGCCGACCGCCCCGACACGACGGGCCTGATGCAGATCACGGAGCAGGAGATCGTGCCCCTCTATCAGGCGGCGCTGCGCGGCGGCATCCAGGTCGCCACCCACGCCATCGGCGACCGCGGCAACGCCTCGGTGGCCGAGTGGTACCAGCAGGCGCTCGTCGGAATCGCGCCGGAGGACCGCCCGGGCGGCGCCGACGTGCGCTGGCGGATCGAACACGCCCAGATCCTGCGACCGTCCGACTACCACTGGTTCCAGGACCTGCCGATCATCGCCTCGATGCAGCCCAGCCACGCCATCGGCGACCTGCATTTCGCCCCGGCCCGGCTCGGCGACGCCCGGCTGGACGGGGCCTACGCCTGGCATAGCCTCGCCGACCTGGGCGTCATCGTCGTCGGCGGCTCGGACGCACCCGTAGAGCGCGGCGCCCCGCTGATCGAATTCTACGCCGCCGTGGCCCGGCGCGACCTGCAGGGCTTCCAGGGCCCCGACTGGCGACCGCAGGAGGCCGTCGACCGCGCCACAGCCCTGAAGATGTTCACCCTCTGGCCGGCGTACGCCAGCTTCCGGGAGGACGAGCTGGGCACCATCGAGGTCGGCAAGCGCGCCGACTTCACCGCCTTCGACGTCGACCTGATGGCCGCCCCCGAAGCCGACATCCCCAAGGGCAGGGCCCTGCTCACCGTGGTCGACGGCGTGGTCGTCTATCGCGCCGACTAGAAGGTCTTCCGCACACGGATCTGGATAAAGGTCCGCGGGTCGATGTAGCGATGCTCGACATAGGCGACCGGCCGCGCCGCCGTCCGGTCGGCATAGACCGTCCGCTCGATGTCGAAATCGTCCCAGAGATTGATCTGGGCCCGGATCGCCAGCGTCGCCGTCGGCTTGTACTCGGCCCAGGCTTCCAGATAATTGTTGCCGCGCCAGCCCGAGGTCTGGTCCGGATCATAGCTCCACTGGCCGGTCAGCAACGGAATATAGGCCGCGCCCCACTGCAGCTTCCAGCTGGCGATGTCCTGCTCGAACGAGATGGTCGGCTGGCTGGCCCGTGTGTTGGAGATCGGCCGGATCTCGCCGGTGGTGGGATCGGTGACCTCGGTGTGGTTCCAGGTGTTGCGCAGGCGCAGCATCCCGCCCGACACGCCCAGCCTGTCCGTCGGCACGGCCACGGTGACGGCCAGCTGATCCAGTGTCCCCTCGCCGATATTGCCGACCGCCGACAGGCCGTCGTCCAGCGGGATGACGTCGATCGCGTCGGTGATCTCGTCATGCCGCAGGCCGACGCTGACGATGCCGTCGCCCCAGAAGCGCCGCTCATAGATCAGTTCACTGATCCACCGCTGTTCCGGCTCCAGATCGACATTGCCGCCGAAGACGTTCTCGTCCTCGAGGTCGGCCGAGGCGGCGAAGTCGCCGAAGTCCAGCTGTCCGACCTCCCGTTCGAACCGCAGCCTCAGCTGGTTGTTCGGCCGGGGCGTCCAGGTGGCGAGGAAGCGCGGCTTGGCGAAGAAGAAGCTCTTCTCCTGCTCGGCATCGCCCGACTGGCTGATCGTCGAGCTCTCCAGCCGCAGCCCGCCTTCCAGCGTCAGCTCGGGCCGCAGCCGCCAGGTCGCCTTGCCGAAGGCCTCGCCGCGCGTCTCCTCGACCTTGACCGAGGCCGAGGGCAGGGGCACCGCGACCCCGCCGACGGTGAAGGCCTGATCGACCTCCAGCATGTTGTAGGCGATCTCGGCGCCGGTCTCGAAGGTCAGCGCCGGCGACCGCTCGAACCGGACCAGGCCGCGCAGAATGGATTCCGACGACTCGCCGGCGGCCATGAAGGCCTGTTCGGGATCGTCGACGCCGGCGATGCGGGTCCGCGAGGTGGAGACCGAGTCGAAGGCGCTCCACTCGTGGATCAGCCGGGTCTCGAGTTTCAGCCGGTCGCTCAGCGGCCGGGTGTAGACCGCCCCGACCTCGCCGCTGTCGCCGTCCTCATCATAGAGGCTCTCCCGGCGCACGTCGGGCCCGGTCTGCAGATTGACGTTGTGATAGTCGTTGATCCCCAGGCGGGCGGTCAGGTCGATCTTGCCGCCCATCAGCGGGCTGGCGTAGTTGCCGCGGATCGACTGCCCGCCGCCGAAGGTGTCGGTGAAATAGGACTCGCGGCGGATGACGTTTCCATTGGCGTCCGTGCGGACCACCGGTCCGACGCCGTTGGAATCGCTCATCGACAGGCCGTCAGTGAGGGTTACGCCCCAGGTGCGGTCGCCCTCGCGGGCGGTGAACTGGTAGGATCCGTTGAACTGGTCCCGGCCGCCGTCGAAGAAATAGCCGCTGCCGGTGAGGATCGACTGGCGCGTGTTCTCGGTCTTGAGGACCACATTCACCACTACCGAATAGCCCTGCATGTCGATGCCGGGCGCGCCGCCGCGGATCAGCTCGATGCGCTCGACCTGGCTGGCGGGGGTGCGCGACAGGACATTCGATCCGGTGTCGTTCTTCGACGCCGGACGGGCGTTGTTGATCAGGATGTTGCCCACCGCCCCCTCGAAGCCGCGGTTGCCCGAGCCGTCGTTGGTCGAGAAGCCCGGCACCCGGGACACCATGTCCAGCGCGGTGTTGGGCCGCTGGTCGGCGAAGAAGTCGGGGGTGAAGACCAGCACGCCCTGCTGGGCCGCATCGATCTGCGGATCCTGGCGCGTCGGGCCGGTGGGGACCGGCGCCTGGGCGACCTGCGGGTCGGGCCCGTCCGACGCGGTCTGGGCCGCCGCCACGCCTGCGTTGAACAGGATGGCGGTCGTGGCCAACAGGATGGTCTTGGTCATTTCAGGAGTCCCCTCGTCGTGTGACGAAGGTGTGGCGTCCTGACGCGGACCACTCCAGTTACAAGGCGGCAAGGTGGATTAAAAAGCGGACAGCATTACAGAGCTGTCATCCTGCTGGTCTTCAAATGGCGAAATCAACCCGCGCTATATTTAACGCGATCATGTAATCGCTAAACCTTTGCTGGCCCGCTAGGACCGGTATTGGTTCGGCGCGGTCAGGCCTCAATCCGCTGTGAACTCAAACCGCCGTGCCGCCCACCGTCAGGCCGCCGATCTTGAGGCTGGGCTGGCCGATGCCGACGGGGACTCCCTGGCCGGCCTTGCCGCAGACGCCGACGCCGGGGTCGAAGGCGAAGTCGTCGCCGATCATCCGCACCTGCTGCAGCGCCGTCGCGCCGTCGCCGATCAGGGTCGCGCCGCGCACCGGGGTGGTGATCCTGCCGTCCTCGATCAGATAGGCCTCGGTGCACTGGAAGACGAATTTGCCGTTGGTGATGTCGACCTGGCCGCCGCCGAAATTCGCGGCGTAGAGGCCGCGCTTCGTCGAGGCGATCATGTCGGCCCGGCTGTCCTTGCCGCCCTCCATGAAGGTGTTGGTCATGCGCGGCATCGGCATGTGAGCGAAGGACTGGCGCCGGCCGTTGCCGGTGGCGCGCGTCCCGAGCTGACGCGCCGACAGCCGGTCATGCATCAGCCCGACCAAGATGCCGTCCTCGATCAGCACGGTGCGCGAGGTCGGCGTGCCCTCGTCGTCGATGCTCAGCGAGCCGCGGCGGCCCGCGATGGAGCCGTCGTCGACCACGGTGACGCCGGGCGCGGCGACCCGCTGGCCCATCTTGCCGGAGAAGACCGACGAGCCCTTGCGGTGGAAGTCGCCTTCGAAGCCGTGGCCGATGGCCTCGTGCAACAGCACCCCGGGCCAGCCGGCCCCCAGCACCACGTCCATCTCGCCGGCCGGGCAGTCGACCGCCTCGAGATTGACGAGGGCCTGGCGCAGGGCCTCGTCGACCTGGCCCTGCCAGCGTTCCGGCGCGATCCAGGTCTCGAAGCCGGCGCGGCCGCCGGCCCCGGACGAGGCGCTCTCGCGGCGGCCGTCCGTCTCGACGGTGACGGAGACATTGAGCCGGACCAGCGGCCGCAGGTCGGACACCCGCCGGCCGTCGCCGCGCAAGATCTCGATGTTGCGGCGCTCGCCGACCAGCGAGGCCGAGACCTGCACCACGCGGGGATCACGGGCCCGGGCCCAGGCGTCGATTTCGGACAACAGGGCGATCTTGTCCGAGAAGGCCGGGGAGGCCAGCGGATCGACGGCGTCATAAAGCTTCTGGTTCGTGGCGCGCGGGCCCTCGGCCACCGTGGCGGCATGGCCGGCCTTGGCGAGGGAGGCGCTGTCGGCGGCGCGACGCAGGGCGGCGGCGCTGATCTCGTTGGCGTGGGCGTAGCCGGCGGTCTCCCCCGCCACCACGCGCAGGCCGAACCCGCCGGCGGCGTCATAAGCGGCGGACTTGAGCCGACCATCATCGAAGACGAGCGATTCCAGCTCCGACTGTTCGAGGAACAGCTCGCCGTCGTCGGCGCCGGCGAGGGCGTTCTGAAGGATGGACAGGGCCTCGTCGGGCGAGACGTCGGCGGATTCTAGGATGGCGGGGGGCGAGACGGGCAGGGTCATGCCGTTCAGATAGGATGTGGGACCCGCGAAGTCACCGGCCAGTGTCGGTTCATCGGTGCAGATCAGGAACCGGCGCCCAACTGTGTCGGAACTTCGGCGAAGCTCGGCGGTTGAATTGCCGACGCCGACGGTTTTCGCATGCGGGTATTCCGCCGCGCCGCCGGCCGGGAGATTCAAAGATGAAATCGACAGTCCTTTTGACGTTCGCCGCCACCGCCGCCGCCCTGGCCCTGACCGCCTGTAGCGATGATCGCACCGCCACGGCGGAAACCTCGGTCGCTGAAGCCGAAGTGACCACCGACATGCCTGACGCCGCGGTCACCGACGCCCAACTGGAAGCCGCCGCCAACCAGGCCGTGGCCACGGCCAGCCAGCCCCAGCAGGGTTCGATGACGCCGATGGGTGAAACGCCGCCGAGCGCCTCGGAGCAATAATCGACAAGAAGCCGGGGCGCCTCGCCCCGGCTTCTCTCTGTGACGCGGTTCAGCCCTCGACGTCGACGCTCCCCGAGCCGGAGATGCTCTGGCTGACCGTGGCGGGTCGCGTGGTCAGCTGCACGTCGCCCGAACCCGAGATGGTGATGTCGGCCCGCCCGGTCGGAGCGATGCGGGCGTCCCCGGAACCGGCGATGGTCACCTTGGCGTCCGTGGTTGTCACGGCCGACAGGTCAGCCTCGCCGGATCCGGAGATGTCGAGATCGACGGCGTCGGTGCGCCCCGTGGCGTCCACCTCGCCCGAGCCGTTGATGGTGACGGCCAGATCGGGCTGGTCATAGTCGCGGATGACCAGCTCGCCCGAACCGGACAGATCGAAGGTCCGGACCGACGGCGCGGTGACGGTGATCTGCAGCCGGTCGCTGTCGCGCCATCCGAACGTGACCACCTCGACCTTGTCGTCGCCGTCGTCAAAGGTCAGCCGGCCGGCGCTGAGGCGCAGGGCCTCGACCTGCTCACGGGGACCGACGACCTCGACCGAGGCCTCCGGCCCCTGGACGTAGGTGACGTCAGCGGCGACATCCACATCCAGCCGTTCGCTGCCGTCCCAGGCGAGGGTGCGGGTGACCCGGGGGCCGTTGTCGGCGCGTTCGAAGCGGATGGTCTCCTCCCGCCCGTCCTCGCGGAAGGTCCACGACCAGCCGTGACGGGCGAGGTCATTGCCCCCCAGGGCGGCCGCGCCGGCCAGGGAGGCGGCGCAGAGCACCAGGCTCGCGCCGGTGATGATCAAAAGAGTGCGGATCATGCGTATCTCTCCTCAGGCCTGGGCTTGGGGTTCAAGGGCCGGCTTGAGCAGCCGGTAGTGCAGGCGGGCGAACCAGACGGTCGCATTGACCAGCAGGATGGTGGCGATGGCGGTGAGGGCGCCGATGGCGGTGGCTCCGGCCATCATGCCGAGTCCGCCGAGGATCGCCGCCAGCGGGCCGCCGGGGAAACCGGCGAACGGACCCGCGACCATGATCGCGCCGCCCCCGATGAACAGGCCGATGGCGGCCATGAAGAAGCCGAACAGGGCCCCGACCACGCCCATCAGGATGGGCAGCAGGATCAGGATGTCGATCGCGCCCAAGCCCAACACCGCGAAGACGGCGGCGGCGGCGGCGGACGGGTTCTTTTCCTGGTCCCAGCGGCGGGCGCCGGCCTCGGCGCGCAGTTCGCGGGCGAGGCGGTCGGGGTCGCCCAGCGCCGCGGCAACTTCGGCCTCGGTGCGCCCGGCGGCGACGCCGTCCTCGAAATGCATCTCATAGTCGGAGGCGATTTCAGCGGCGGCGGCGGTCGGCATGCCGACGAGGCCTCGCCTCAGGCGGCCCATGAATTCGGCGCGGGTCATTGTTCAGCTCCCCTTTCTGCAGTGGCTGCAGGCGTGTTGACGACGGAAACCGGCGGGGCCGGTTCGGCGTCGGCGTTCATGACGCCTTCGACAGCGGTGACGAAGGCGCGCCATTCGGAGGTCTGGGCCTCCAGGGCGCGCCGGCCGGCGTCGGTCAGGCGATAGTATTTGCGCGACGGGCCGGAGGTCGATTCGACCAGATAGGTCTCGACCTGGCCGTCGGACTGCATCCGCCGCATCAGCGGGTAGATCGTCCCCTCGCCCATGTCGATCGCGTCCGACAGGGTCGAGGCGATCTCATAGGCATAGCTGTCGTGGCGGTTGAGAAGGGCCAGCACACACAGCGTGAGCACCCCCTTCTTCAGCTGGATTTCAATGGTTTCAGGCACCTCGGCGTCTCCTCTGATGCAGCAAGAGGTATCGCAAGGTATCTTGTGGTGCAAGGTAGCTGGCGAAACATGACAGCGATTTAATCTGCACGCCAGACATGGGTGCGGCGTCCAATCGCTTGGCAATCGCGGGGGAGGGCGATATGGACCCCGCCAAGAACCGCCGTGGGCCTCCGCCCCGGCGCCTGCTTGCGATCCACTCGCAAGCGCTTGCGACAGAACGGTTTATGAGGATGTCTCGCATGGGGATGGGCACGCGGGCCCCGGGTCTGATCAGCGGCGGCATGGCCGCTGCGACCCTGGCTCTTTTCGCCGCCGCACCGGTCGCGGCGCAGGAGCTGGTCGGCCAGCCGACTCCTGGAAACATCGGGCTTCAACCGGCCGCTTCGCCGCTGATGCACCAGGCGCACATGTTCCATGACGCCATCCTGATGCCGATCATCACCTTCATCTGCCTGCTGGTGCTGGGTCTGCTGATCTGGATCGTCGTCCGCTACAACAAGAAGTCCAACCCGACCCCGGCCAAATGGAGCCACAACACCCTCGTCGAGGTGGTGTGGACGGTCGTCCCGGTGTTGATCCTGGTCTTCATCTCCCTGTTCTCGTTCCGCCTGCTGTTCGCCTATCACGACATGCCGGAGCCGGACCTGACCGTGAAGGTCACCGGCAACCAGTGGAACTGGGCCTATGAGTACCCGGACCAGGGCGTGCCCGAATACATCTCGAACATGCTGCCCGAGGAAGAGGTCGCCCAGCGCGGCATGCCGCACAGCCTCTACCGCCTCGCCGCGGATGAGCCGATGGTGGTGCCGGTCGGCGCCAACGTCCGGCTGCTGATCACCGCCGCCGACGTCATCCACGCCGTCGCCCTGCCGGCCTTCGGCCTGAAGACCGACGCCGTCCCGGGCCGGGTCAACGAAACCTGGTTCCGCGCCGAACGCCCGGGCATCTACTACGGCCAGTGCTCGGAACTGTGCGGCGTCGACCACGCCTTCATGCCGATCCAGATCAATGTCGTCTCGCGCGCCGAGTTCGCGGCCTGGGTCGCCTCCAAGGGCGGCTCGATGACGCCGCGGACGGCGGAACAGGCTCCGGGCGGCACCGCCGCCCAGATCGAGGCCGGCACCACCGGCGCGGTCGCCTCGCGCAACGTCGCCTCGGACGCGATGGCCGCCGACGGCGGCGCCATCCCGACGGCCCAGACGGCCACCACCCCGACCGAACAGCCGACCGGAACCGCAGCAGCGCCCGCTCCGGCCGCTCCGGCCGCCCAGTAACGATACGCGAGAGCCCCAAAGACCATGGCCACCGCAGCTGCGAACCTCGCCCACGACCACGACGGGCAACATGACCACAAGCCGGGTTTCTTCACCCGCTGGTTCCTGTCGACCAATCACAAGGACATCGGCACCCTCTATCTGATCTTCGCCATCATGGCGGGAATCGTCGGCGGCGCCCTGTCGGGCCTGATCCGCTGGGAACTGGCCGAGCCGGGCATCCAGATCTTCCGTGAAGGCTCGGGCGTCTCCCTGCTGGGCCTCGTCGAGCAGACCAAGCACGGCTACAACGTCGTCGTCACCGGCCATGCCCTGGTCATGATCTTCTTCATGGTCATGCCGGCGATGATCGGCGGCTTCGGCAACTGGTTCGTGCCGATCATGATCGGCGCGCCGGACATGGCCTTCCCGCGCATGAACAACGTCTCGTTCTGGCTGCTGGTCGCCTCCTGGGTGCTGCTGATCACCTCGCTGTTCGTCGACGGCGGCCCGGGCAAGGGCTTCGGCGGGGGCTGGACCATCTATCCGCCGCTGTCGACCATGGGTCACACCGGCCCGGCCATGGACCTGGCGATCTTCTCGCTGCACGTCGCGGGCGCGTCGTCGATCCTGGGTGCCATCAACTTCATCACCACCATCTTCAACATGCGCGCGCCGGGCATGACCCTGCACCGGATGCCGCTGTTCGCCTGGTCGGTGCTGATCACCGCCTTCCTGCTGCTGCTGTCGCTGCCGGTCCTGGCGGGCGCCATCACCATGCTGCTGACCGACCGCAACTTCGGCACCAGCTTCTTTGACCCCGCTGGCGGTGGCGATCCGGTGATGTTCCAGCACCTGTTCTGGTTCTTCGGTCACCCGGAGGTGTACATCCTGATCCTGCCGGGCTTCGGCATCATCAGCCACATCGTCTCGACCTTCTCCAAAAAGCCGATCTTCGGTTATCTGGCTATGGCCTATGCCATGGTCGCCATCGGCTTCGTCGGCTTCATCGTGTGGGCGCACCACATGTACA
>JAHJNW010000081.1 GCA_018820665.1 Alphaproteobacteria bacterium
GTGACGATGTTCCAGCGGTCCAGCTGGGCCTGATTGATCTGCTGGGCGCCGTGATACAGGCCCGTGGTGTCGCCCAGGCCGATGGTGTTGGTGGTGGCGAACAGGCGGAAGAAGCGGTTCGGGCGGATGACGCGGTTCTGGTCCAGCAGGGTCAGTCGGCCCTGGGCCTCGAGCACGCGCTGGATGACGAACATCACGTCCGGACGGCCGGCGTCGTATTCGTCGAACACCAGGGCGACCGGGCGCTGGATGGCCCACGGCAGCATGCCCTCGCGGAACTCGGTGATCTGTTTGCCGTCCTTGAGGACGATGGCGTCCTTGCCGATCAGGTCGATGCGGCTGACGTGGGCGTCGAGGTTGACGCGGACCGTCGGCCAGTTGAGGCGGGCGGCGACCTGTTCGATGTGGGTCGACTTGCCGGTGCCGTGGTAGCCCTGGACCATGACGCGGCGGTCGAAGGCGAAGCCGGCGCAGATGGCGAGGGTCGTCTGCGGGTCGAAGCGATAGGCTTCGTCGACCTCGGGCACATGGCTGTCGCGCTCGGTGAAGACGGGCACGGTCATGTCCGAATCGACGCCGAACACCTCGCGCACGGTGGCGTGGCGGTGCGGTTCCAGCGTCAGCAGCGGATCGGGGGAGGCGTCGAGCAGGGAGGTCATGCGGTGCGATTACCGCACCGCCACCGGGTGGTCGAGACCCCTGTCGGCAGGACAGCCGCGTGGCTCAGACGGACGGGCCGCTCCGCCCGACCACGACAGGCGCCGGCGTCTGTCCGGCGGGACCGGCGTCGACGATCAGGGCGCGGATAGGGCGCGCCACGGCGTGAGCCCGGGGAGAGGTCCCCCGCAGGCTCACTCCGCGACCCCGTCTGCGGGAGGGGCGGGCCGGGCCGCCGCGCGGCGGAGCGAGTGCTCACGCACCACCGCGCCCAGATAAAGGCTGACCCCGGACATGACGGATCTAATATCAAGCGTCTGCATGTCGCCATCGAGTCCGGCGGCGGAAGTCTTTGATAAAAAGGTCTTCTCGCTGGTTCGTGTATTTAACTGACCTGCCATTTGAATGGGCGCCTCCAAGCGCTGCATATGGCTAGAACCTGTTCAAAGAACATTGGTTGCATTGGGGAGCAAATACAGTTTTGCGGATCGGAATATTTCCGCCTTTCAATAATTCGTGGCGCGAATGCTATTTCGCCGTGAGTCGAACCTCGACGTTGCCGCGGGTGGCGTTGGAATAGGGGCAGACCTGATGGGCCTTCTGGATCAGGTCGTCGATGACGGCCTGGTCGAGGCCGTGGTCGCTGATGGTCAGCTCGACGTCGAGGTTGAAGCCCTCGCCATTGGTGTTCTTGCCGAAGCCGATGCCGGCGGCGACCTTGGTGTCGGGGCCGACCG
The DNA here is from genome assembly GCA_018820665.1 of Alphaproteobacteria bacterium. Classification (GTDB taxonomy): domain Bacteria; phylum Pseudomonadota; class Alphaproteobacteria; order Caulobacterales; family Caulobacteraceae; genus Brevundimonas. The sequence continues at coordinate 1,395 of JAHJNW010000081.1, forward strand.
GCGTGCCGGCCTTGCCGCTGACCAGTCGCAGGGCGCCGAGGTAGCAGGCGGCGTAGCCGGTGGCGAACAGCTGTTCGGGATTGGTCCCGTCGCCGCCCTTGCCGCCCATTTCGGTCGGGGTGGACAGTTTGACGTCGATCTTGCCGTCGTCGGTGGCCGAGCGGCCGTCTTCACGGCCGCCGCCGGAGGCGGTGGCGTGGGCGCGGTAGAGGACTTCCATGGCAGGGCTCCTTGGTGGGGGAGACCAGAGATGGGCGCCGCCGGGCGCGACGCTAGGCCAGTCCGGCCTTCTTCAGCGTCTTGTAGGCCTTGATCACGTTCTGCAGCTTGGCCTCGGCCCCGCGGTCGCCCTTGTTCAGGTCCGGGTGGAAGCGTTTCAGCATCTCGTGATAGCGGGCCTTGATCTTCGTCTTGTCGGTGCGGGCGTCGAGGCCGAGGTCGGACAGGGCCGCGCGCTCCAGCTTGCCGATGCGCAGATCGTCCTCGCCGCCGGGCCCGGCCTGTTCCTTCATACGCCGGCCGAACAGGCCGAAGCTGTCGCGCCAGCTGCCGGCGCCGGTGGTGTTGGCGGTGCCCATCTTGGCGGCGAAGGCGGCGGCCTCGCGGGTGTTGGCCCCGGCCTTCATCTCCCAGGTCGGGCGGCCGCCGGTCATGGCCTCATTCTCCTGGGCGGCGCGGACCTGGCCCTCGCTCATGCCAGCGTAGAAATTCCAGCCCTTGTTATACTCGCCGGCGTGGCGCTGGCAGAAATCGTAGAAGTCGTTCAGCCGCTCACGCGACTTGGGCGCGCGCGCCGTCGCGGCCTGACGGCAGTCCGGCCAGTTGCACGGCTTCTCGCCGGGCTTCAGATGCAGGACATCGGCCTTCGCCGCCTCCTCTTCGGGGCGGGGCGGCTTGATCCGCATATCCTTGAAACGGGGCTTGTATTCAAACTCGGCTGACATCGGTGCAAGTGTAGGGCGGAATTGGTCACCAACAAGGACACACCCATGCCGGAAGGCCCGATCGCGACGATTATCCGGGAAAAGCTGACATCGGGGCTGAATCCGGCGCGCCTCGAGATCGAGGACGACAGCGGTCGGCACGCCGGACACCATCACGAGGGGGGCATGGATGGCCGGGCCGGCGGCGAGAGCCATTTCAATGTGACGGTCGTGTCCGCAGCCTTCGAGGGGCAGGGCCGCGTGCAACGTCAGCGGGCAGTGAACGATCTGTTGCGGGCCGAGCTGGCCGGTCCGGTGCACGCCCTGTCCATACGCGCCCTGACCCCCGCCGAGGCCGAACGCGTCTGATCCCGGTTCAGCGAACGGTTGTCATTCAGATGCCAATGTTCATCTCGTCTTAGAAACTTGCCCATAGCCTTCGCTCCGGAATGTTTGGGAGCGGGGCGCGCCATGGTCGAATCCGACGGAATCAGCAAGCCCGCCAAAGGCGAACCGGGTTCCGGCGAAGCGGCCCAGGCCCTGCGCGCCATCCTGCAGACCCAGTATCTGCGCTATCTGATCATCTCCAGCTGGGCCGTCGGCCTGCTGGCTGTTGTCGGGCCGCTGGCGGCGGCCCTGTGGTTCTTCGGCACGATCGCCGCCGGGACCCTGCGCGGCGCCGTCGAGAAGCGCATCAGCGACCGCGTTGGCGCCGGCTGGGGGCTGATCTTCCCGGCCGTCGCCACCGCCACGACCGCCGCCTGGGCGACCGCGCCGTTGATGGCCTGGTTCTCGGGCCACCCCTTCGGCCAGCCGCTGGCCATGACCCTGCTGGTTTCCGGCTATGTGCTGGTGTTCGCCCAGCTGCGCAGTTCGCCGAAACAGGCGGTGGTGATCTCCTCGCCCTATAGCGTCTCGGCCGCGATCATCGCCGCCTCGCTGTGGGGCACCGACCTGTTCTGGGCCTTCATGGGCGTGGTGCCGTTCACCGCCGCCGGCCTGGTCGTGCTGGTGCTGATGACCATGCTGCGCGAGGAGCGGATCCGCGCCTTCCAGGAGCACCAGTCGCATCTGATTGAGGAGCTGGAATCCGCCCGCGACCGCGCCAACGCCGCCAGCGAGGCCAAGTCCAGCTTCCTCGGCGTCATCTCGCACGAGCTGCGCACGCCGATGAACGGCGTCCTCGGCGCCGCCCAGCTGCTGGGTGCGACCCGGCTGGAGCCGACCCAGCGGGAGTATCTGTCGATCATCCGCAATTCCGGCGACAACCTGCTGAGCCTGCTCAACGACATCCTCGACATGACCAAGATCGAGGCCGGCAAGATGACGTTCGAGGTCGTCGACGTCTCGATCGAGGATCTGCACAAGCGCGTCACCGGCCCGTTCCAGGCCCAGGCCGAGGCCAAGGGACTGAATTTCTCGACCCGTTTCGAGGGCGAGGCGCCGGCCGTGGTCCGAGGCGACCCGCTGCGCGTCTGCCAGGTGATCCACAACCTGCTGTCGAACGCCGTCAAATTCACCGACATCGGCGAGGTCACCTATACGGTCCGCTCGGAGCGGATCGGAGACGACCGGGTGCGGTTCGAATTCTCGGTCAGGGATTCCGGGGCCGGCATTTCGCCGGACGATCTGGCGCGGTTGTTCCAGCCGTTCACCCAGGTCGACGCCTCCTCGACGCGCCGGTTCGGCGGTACGGGTCTGGGCCTGACGATCTCGCGGCGCATGGCCAACATCATGGGCGGCGACATCTCGGTGGTGTCGACCGTCGGCGAGGGCTCGACCTTCACCTTCAGCGTCGAGGCCGACGTCGTTGAATGGATGCGTCAGGAAGCGGCCGCGCCGATCGCCGCGGAGGTTGAGGACGGGCGTTCGCTGAACGTGCTGGTGGTCGAGGACCACCCGGTCAACCGGATGATCCTGGAGGCCTGGATGAGTTCGGCCGGTCATACCTCGGCGACCGCCGAGAACGGCCAGATCGCGCTCGACATGGCGGCGGGCGATCGCTTCGACCTGATCATCATGGACGTCAACATGCCGGTCATGGACGGCCTGACCGCGACGCGCGGCATCCGCGCCGGCGGCGGCCTCAACGCCGAGACGCCGCTCGTGGTGCTGTCGGCCTCGGCCCGGATCGAGGACCATGAGGCGGGTCTGGAAGCGGGCGCCGACGCCTATCTGAACAAGCCGATCGACTTCTCCGCCCTCGCCGAGGTGATGAACCAGGTCGGCGGCGGCCGGGCGGCCCTGCGGTCGCTGATCGGGAACGACCAGAAGGCCGAGGCCGCCTGAGCCGACCGCAATCGCGTTCGAAAGGCGCCGGCATGGTGAACAGGAGGTGACCAGCGTCGTTCAGGCGGGGCTCAAGGGCCGGGGTGCAGGATGGGGTCAAGTCGAAATTCTTCGGCCTCATCTGGAGACATCCCATGAAGAAGGCTCTCACCGCCGCCCTGGCCGCCACGTTCGCCGTGACCTCGCTGGGTGTGGCTTCCGCCGCCGAAGCGCAATCGCGCGGCCAGTATGAACAGCGCCAGGATCGTCGCGATGATCGCCGGGACCACCGGGGTGACCGTCGCGAAGACAGGCGCGACGATCGTCGTGACGCCCGCAACGACCGTCGCGACTGGCGCCAGGACACCCGCGCCGACCGTCGCGACGCCCGTCAGGACCAACGGGCCCACGCCCGCTGGGTGCAGGCGCAGCGTCGCTACAGCGCCGGCCGTTATTACGCGCCGCGCGGCTATCAGACCCGTTCGTGGTCGTACGGCCAGCGGATGCCGTCCTACTACCGGTCGAACCAGTATGTGGTCAGCAACTACGGCCAGTACGGCCTGCGCGCCCCGCCCCGCGGACACCAGTATGTCCGCAGCGGCAATGACGTGGTCATGACCGCGGTCGCCACCGGCCTGATCACCGCCGTCATCGCCGGACTGTTCAACTAAGGCCGGCCTGTCGCGCTTCGCCCCTTCAGGCGGCGACTTCGAGAGTGAGACGCCCCGGAAGGAGACTTCCGGGGCGTTTTCGCGTTTGAAGGTCCGATGCGCGCCTTCGCCGAATTGCTGGACCGACTGTCGCTGACCGGCTCGCGCAATGCGAAGCTGGTGCTGCTGCGCGACTATCTCAGGAGCACGCCGGATCCCGACAGGGGCTGGGCCCTGGCCTCGCTAACCGGCGACCTGACGTTCGCCGCGGCCAAACCGGCGATGATCCGCAAGGCGGTCGAGGCGCGGGTCGATCCGGTGCTGTTCGGCTGGTCCTACGACTATGTCGGCGACCTGGCCGAGACCGTGGCGCTGATCTGGCCCGCCGATCCCGATCATCGCGCCAACCGCGAGCCGGAGCTGGGCGAGGTGGTCGAGGCGCTGCGGACGGCCGGGCGAGGGCAGGTGGCCGGGCTGCTGGAGGGCTGGCTCGACGCGCTGGAGCCCAAGGCGCGCTGGGCGCTGCTGAAGCTGATGACCGGCGGCCTGAGGGTCGGCCTGTCGGCCCGCCTCGCCCGGACCGCCGCCGCCATGATGCGGCCCGACGCGGTCAGCGAACCGCCCGATCCGGAAGGCGGCGAGGCGACGATCGCGCTCGATCCCGTCGGGGCCTCGGACATCGAGGAGGTCTGGCACGCCCTGACGCCGCCCTACGGCGACCTGTTCGCCTGGCTGGAGGGGCACGGCGAGCGACCCGACGCCAATGCGCCGGGAAGGTTCCGGCCGGTGATGCTGGCGGTGGCGCTCGACGAGACGGCCGACTTCGCCAAACTGGAGCCGGCGGACTACGCCGCGGAATGGAAGTGGGACGGGATCCGCGTGCAGGCCGTGCGCGAGGCCGGCGTGGCGCGGCTGTATTCGCGCACGGGCGACGAGATATCGGGCGCCTTCGCCGACGTCATGGCCGGGCTGTCGTTCGAGGGGGCGGTGGATGGCGAGCTGGTGGTCTGGAGAGACGGGGCTGTGGCGCCGTTCGGCGAGCTGCAGCAGCGTCTGAATCGCAAGACGGTCGATGCGAAGATGATGGCGGCCTATCCGGCGGCCATCCTCGCCTATGACCTGCTGGCCGAGGCCGGTGAGGATCTGCGGGCGCTGACGCTCAGGGAGCGGCGGGCGCGGCTGGAGGCGTTGGCGGCCGGCCACGCGGGCGAACGGCTGCATCTGTCGCCGATCGTGCCCTATGCGGACTGGAGCGAGCTGGCCGCCCTGCGGGCCGATCCGCCGGTCGGGGCGGCGGCCGAGGGGCTGATGCTGAAGCGCTGGGACAGCCCCTATGTCGCCGGGCGGCCGAAGGGGCCGTGGTTCAAATGGAAGCGCGATCCGCACGTCATCGACGCGGTGCTGATGTACGCCCAGCGCGGGCACGGCAAACGCTCCAGCTTCTATTCCGACTACACCTTCGGCGTCTGGACGCAGGACGAGGCCGGGGCGGCGGCGCTGACCCCGGTCGGCAAGGCCTATTTCGGCTTCACCGACGAGGAGCTGAAACAGCTCGACAAATTCGTGCGGGACCACACGGTCGAGCGCTTCGGGCCGGTGCGGTCGGTCCGGGCCGGGCGCGACTTCGGCCTCGTGCTGGAGATCGCGTTCGAGGGGCTGAACCGGTCGACGCGGCACAAGTCGGGCGTGGCCATGCGCTTTCCGCGCGTCAGCCGCATCCGCTGGGACAAGCCGGCGCGCGAGGCCAATACGCTGGACGATGTGATGGATCTGCTGGACGCGCTGGAGAGCGGCGGGGGGCGGGTCGGAACGCCCAAGGGGTGAAGAATCAGCCTCGTCGGGGTTCCAAATCCGGGACGGGACGCTAGACCCGGGCCATGACTTCGCTCCCCACCTCGCTCAACGACGCCGTGGCCGCCGGTCAGGAGGCGGTTTCCGTAAACGCCGCCATGCTGGTCAAGCTGACCGACATGGCGGGCGACCTGGCGATCAATCTCAGCATCGCTGCGATCATTCTGTTCGGCACGGTGGTCGCGGCCAAATGGGCCGCCCGCCTGACCCGGCGCGGGTTGCTGCGGGTGCGCGGCTTCCGCCACGACCAGACCGTGCTCAGCTTCGCCGTGCAGGTGGTGCGGGTGGTGGTCTATATCGTCGGCTTCATCGCCGTACTTCAGCGGCTGGGGGTGCAGACCACCTCGATCATCGCCGTGCTGGGCGCCGCGTCGCTGGCGGTCGGCCTGGCGCTGCAGGGGACGTTGTCGAACGTGGCCGCGGGCGTGCTGCTGCTGGTGCTGCGGCCGTACAAGGTCGGCGACGTCATCGACATCGGCGGGGTGGCCGGCTCGGTGCAGCGGCTGGACCTGTTCACGACCCAGATGTCCAACGCCAACAACCACAAGATCGTGGTGCCGAACTCCAAGGTGCTGGGCGATGTGATCCTGAACCTGTCGGGGCAGAAGACCCGGCGGGTCGAGATCAATTTCACCGTCGGCTATGGCGAGGATCTGAACGCGGCGCGGGCGGTGCTGGTCGGCGTCGCCGAGGCGCATGAGAAGGTGCTGGACGATCCCGCTCCGTGGACCGGCGTCACCGGCCTGCTGGACAGCGCGGTGCAGATCACGCTGCAGGCGTGGGTCAACTCCGAAGACTGGTGGCAGACCCAGGCCGACCTGATGCAGGGCGGCAAGGAGGCCATCGACGCGGCCGGCATCGAGATTCCGTTCCCGCACCAGGTCGAGGTGCCGGCCAAGGGGGCTGTCTTCACCCGGGTGGTCGCCACGACGACGGCCGAACCAGAGCCAGAGGGAGACTGACCGGTGCGTTACGACTTCGGATCGGACAACACCGCCGGCATGGCGCCGGCCGCCCTGCAGGGGCTGATCGCGGCCAACGACGGCTACGCAAGGGCCTATGGCTCCGACGAGATCACCGCGCGCGCCGCCGACGAAATCCGCCGCCGGCTCGACGCCGACGCCGAGATCCGCTTCGTCTTCTCGGGGACAGCGGCCAACGCCATCGCCTTGTCGATGCTGGCCTGGCCGCACGAGGCGGTGCTGGCCCACCACGCGGCCCATGTGTGCACCGACGAGACCGGGGCGCCCGGGTTCTTCGGCTCGGGCGTCGGCCTGATCGGCCTGCCGGGGCTGTCGGGCAAGATCGATCCGGTCGCCGTCCAGGCGGCGCTGGAAGAGCCCGAGGTCGGCCATCGCCAGCCGCCGGCGGCGCTGAGCCTGACCCAGTCGACGGAGTACGGCACGGTCTACACCGAGGCGGAGCTGCGTCACCTGATCGAGCCGGTGAAGCTGAAGGGCTGTGGCGTGCATATGGACGGGGCGCGGCTGGCCAATGCCGCGGCGGCCGGATTCGACCTGACGCAGATCGCGCGGCTGGGCGTCGACGTGCTGGTGTTCGGCGGGGCCAAGGCGGGGGCCAACTGCACCGAGGCGATCGTCATGTTCGACCGATCGCTGGCGCGGCGCATCGACAACCGGCTGAAACAGGCCGGCCAGACCGCCTCCAAGGCCCGCTATCTGTCGGCCCCTTTCCTCGGCCTGCTGGAAAGCAACGCCTGGGAGGACGGGGCGGCCCACGCCAATCTGATGGCGCGGCGCCTGGCCGAAGGGTTCGCCCTGGGCTCCCGCTTTGTCCTCGCCCATCCGGTCGAGGCCAACGCCGTCTTCGTGCGCATGGAGCCTGCGGCGCACCAGCGGCTCAATGATCTGGGCTGGGCCTGCTATCGGTTCGATGACGGCTCGGTCCGGTTCGTTTGCTCGTGGGCGACTACCGAGGCGGCCGTTGACGACCTGCTGGCGGCGGTGCGCTCGCTTTGACAGCCGGCGCCAGCGTGGGCTAGTCGACGCTGTCGTCGCCGGACCCGCCGCGCCGCGCACTGGAGCGGCCCATGTTCAAAGCGCCGGAGACGAGCGCGCCGGAGAGCGCGGACGACCCGACCGGAGACCAGCCCGTTGACGCAGCGTTGCGCGCGGCCTTCAAGGCTGTCGAGGCTGAGGCGGTCCCGGCCCGGCTCTCGGACCATATGGATGAACTGACAGCGCCGGGTCGCAAGCCGGACGGGCGCTCGTAGGGATCAGTTGGCGCCGCGCGGCATGTCCAGCGCTTCCGCCAGCCGGTTGCGGGCGCGGTTGACGCGGCTCTTGATCGTGCCGAGGGCGCAGCCGGCGATCTCGGCCGCTTCCTCGTACGACAGGCCCGCGGCCCCGACCATGACGATGGCCTCGCGGTGCTCGGGCGGCAGGTCGTCGAGCGCCAGCTTGAGGGCGTTGAGCTCGACCGACCATTCCTGGCTGCCCTCGGCCGTCAGGCGGGCGGCGTGATGACCTTCCCCGTCCTCGACCTCGCGGCGGCGCTTTTGCACCGACGAATACCAGGAGTTCCGCAGGATGGTGAACAGCCAGGCCCTCAGGTTGGTGCCGGGCTGAAACCGGTGACGGTAGATCCATGCCTTGGTCAGGGTCTCCTGGACCAGATCGTCGGCGTCGGCGCCGTTGCGCGACAGCGACCAGGCGAAGGCGCGCAGCGACGGCGCCCGGGCGGTTACGGCCTCACGCCAGTCGGCGCTGTCGACGATGCCGCCGGGGGCGTCGGAAACGGCCTCGGGGCCGTCTTCCATTGGCGCGCTGGACAGCGACATGCGGACAAGCTCTCAATTGCACGAATGTCCCCGTGAAATCAGGGACGTGCCTCTGAACGCCCGCTCGTCGCGACCGTTCCGCTGGACAGGGCCGCAACGGCTGTGGAACAAAAAGGGACCGCGAGGGTTGTCCTCGACCGCGGCGATCGGACGGAAGAGGGGCTGAGGCATGACTGCACCGATGAGGGCTTCGACGGCGCCGGACGCGCTTCTGGCGCAATACCGCCGCGTCCGGTCGGCCATGCCGGCCCTCGCGCGCGGGCTGGGCGCGGAGGATCTGGCGGCCCAGTCGATGAGCGACTGCAGTCCCGGCAAATGGCATCTGGCCCACACCAGCTGGTTCTTCGAAGCGATGATCCTGGCTGACGGCCCCGGCTATGAACCGGTCGATCCGCGTTTCCAGACCCTGTTCAACAGCTATTATGAAGCCCTTGGCCAGCGCGTCGGGCGGGGCGAGCGCGGGCTGATGACCCGGCCCACGGTGGACGAGGTGCTGGATTACCGGCGCGAGATCGATCGCCGCATGGAAGCGTGGCTGGAGCGCACGGCCCTCGACGCCCGGCAGACCTATCTGTTCACCCTCGGCCTGCATCACGACCAGCAGCATCAGGAGTTGTTCCTGATGGATCTTCTGAATCTGATGTCACGTTCGCCGCTGGATCCCGCCGCCTATGACGAAGAGCCGCGCTGGGCGCCGTTGCAGCCGCAGCGCGGCGGTTGCGCCCGGTTCGAGGGCGGGCTGGTCGAGATCGGTCACGCTGGCGACGGCTTCGCCTTCGACAACGAAGGCCCGACCCACCGCCAGTGGCTGGAGCCCTATGGCCTCGACCACGATCTGGTGAGCAACGCCGACTGGGTCGCCTTCATCGAGGACGGCGGCTACGCCCGGCCGGAGCTGTGGCTGTCCGACGGCTGGGCCGTGGTCAAGACGGAGGGCTGGACCGCGCCGCTGTACTGGCGTCGGGATGAGGCGGTCTGGACGACGATGACCCTGACCGGCCGGCGCGAGATCGACCCGGCCGCGCCGGTGCGGCACGTCAGCTTCTATGAGGCCGACGCCTATGCCCGCTGGGCCGGCCGCCGCCTGCCGACCGAGGCGGAGTGGGAGCATGCGGCGCGTTGTCGCCCCGAGGCCTTCTCCAACGCCTTTGGCGAGGTCTGGCAGTGGACCTCGAGCAGCTATGCCCCATATCGGGGCTTCAGGCCGACCGACGGGACCGCGTCTGAGTACAACGGCAAGTTCATGGCCAATCAGATGGTCTCGCGAGGATCGTCCTGGGCGACGCCTCAGGGGCATGGACGGACCAGCTACCGGAATTTCTTCTATCCGCATCAAAGGTGGGCGTTCATGGGATTGCGACTGGCCGAAGATCTTCCGACCCCGCCGACGCGCGCCAGTTCCGACGGCGAGACCGCCCGGTTCCGCCGCGACCTGCTGGCCGGCCTGGGCCGGTCGCCCAAGACCGCCTCGCCGAAATGGCTGTACGACGCCGAAGGGTCGCGGCTGTTCGAGGAGATCACGCGGCTGGCGGAATACTATCCGACCCGTCAGGAGGCCGCCCTGCTGCGTCAGGTCGCGCCGGCCTGGGCCGCGCGTTTCGGCCCGGATGCGTCCCTCGTCGAGTTCGGCTCGGGCGCCAGCGAGAAGACCCGGATCGTGCTGGACGCCGCGCCTGGGCTCGCCGCCTATGTGCCGATCGACATCAGCGCTGACGCGCTGAACGCGGCGGCCCGGCGGATCGACGAAAGCTATCCGGGGCTGAAGGTCGCGCCGCTGGTCGGCGACTTCCTGCATCTGGCGGCCTTGCCCGAGGGCATCGGCCGCGGCCGGCGGGTGGGCTTCTTCCCCGGCTCTACGATCGGCAATCTGGAGCCGCGCGAGGCCGCGGCCTTCCTCAGCGCGGCCCGCCGCCAGCTGGGCGAGGACGCGCTGTTCATTCTGGGTGTCGATCTGGTGAAGTCTCCGGACGTGCTGATTGCCGCCTATGACGACGCCGCCGGCGTGACCGCGGCCTTTAACCGCAACCTCCTGGTGCGGGCCAACCGCGAACTGCAGGCCGGCTTCGACGTCGACAGTTTCGTGCACCGCGCGGTCTGGAACCAGGGCGAGTCGCGGATGGAGATGCATCTGGTGGCGACGCGGGCGATGGAGGTCCGGATCGACGATCGAGTCATCGCCTTCGACGAAGGCGAGACGATCCACACCGAGAACTCACGCAAATTCACCGAGGCGTCTGTGCGTGACCTGGCGGTATCCGCGGGCTGGACGGTGGCGGCGTTTGAGGCGAGCCCCGATCCGGCCGTGGCCCTGGTGCTGCTGGAAGCCTGAACGCAAAAGGGCGGCGCTGTTCCAGCGCCGCCCCATACACCATCTGGCGCCGTCCTCTTATTCGGAGGGACGCGTTTCCTTGGAGTCCTTGGCGCGCGACCCATGCGAGGCCTCGCCGCCCTTGCGGCCAGCCTGGGCGGCCAGGCTGCGATCCTGGGAGAAGCTGCGCTTCTCGCTCGGCACGCTGGCGCCGCCCTTGCGCGCGATCTCGCGCTGTCGTTCGGGGTCCATCGAGGCGAAGCCCCGCTTGGAGACGCCAGAGGCTCGGGTGGGCTGACCAATCGCCATTTGAAAATGTCCTTTCACGCCGCAAATCGAGGTTGCTGACTGAACCCCCGCAGGGTCGTCCGGTTCCGGTTGCGCCGTCACGGAAACGCGAGCGAATCACGGGGTTTGCCGAGCCTTCAGCCGTACGGTCGCGAGTCGCCTTCACCGCCGCCGCCGGGATCGAGCGGCGGCATCTCGTCAGGAAGCGAACCCGGATCGATATCCGGTCCCGGGGTGTCCGGTTGGGGGATGTCCGGCTGCGGCGTGCCGGGGGGCGTCGGTTCGATATAGGTCATCACGGTCTCCTTCAGTGAATTGAACGCGACCCGGCGGGCGCCGTTCAATCACGATCCCATCCGGCTGGAACCCGGGCCGCGCGCGCGGATTGAACAGCCGACCCCCCCTGCCAGGAGCCTTCCATGACCGATCCCTACACCGGCCCGAATGCCGGCCCGTCCACCGGCCCGACTCCGTCCGAGGACCTTTACGACAACGTCGACCTGGAGTCGGCGCGACTGGAACGGGAGGCGGACGCCCTTCTGACCGACGCCGAGACTGGTTCGTCCGGGCCGAAGCCGATCCACGACGCGGTGCGTGAAGATGCGCAGGCCGCCCGCGACTGGAGCGTTGAGCGAGCCGAGCGGCTGCGTCGCGCGGTCGAGGACGAGCCGGTCAAGGCGACGCTGTACGCCCTCGGCATCGGCGTCGTCATCGGCATGCTGATTTCGCGATAGACCCTCAGGCCGGACCGGAGGCCGGGCGCGCGATCGGCGCCCGGCCGAGAGCCTGATCCGAGACGAACGGATTAGTCCGGCGCTCGGCCCCGAAGGTCGAGCCGGGACCGTGCCCGGGCACGAAGGCGACATCGTCCCCCAGCGGCCACAGCTTCGTCGTCACGGAGTTCAGCAAAGCGCCATGATCGCTGCGCGGGAAGTCGGTGCGCCCGACCGAGCCCTGGAACAGTACGTCGCCGACCTGGGCGAAGCGGGCCGCGCGATTGAAGAAGATTACATGGCCCGGCGTGTGTCCGGGGCAGTGGTACACCTCCCACGTCGTCTCCCCCAGCGTCAGCGCATCACCGTCGGCCAGCCAGCGGGTCGGGGTGAAGCTGCGCGCCTCCGGCAGGCCGTACATCTGGCCCTGGGCCGGAATGCCGTCGATCCAGAACTGGTCGTCCGGGTGCGGGCCGATGATGTCGAGCCCGGTCTTTTCCTGCATCTCGGCGGCGCCGCCGGCATGGTCGAGGTGGCCGTGGGTGATCCAGATCGCGTCCAGCGTCAGACCCTGTTTCCCGACTGCCGCCAGAAGGGCGTCCACCGAGCCGCCGGGATCGATGATCGCGGCCTTCAGCGTCTTGCGGCACCAGACGAGGGTGCAGTTCTGCTGCAGCGGCGTAACGGGCACGACGGCGACGCCGATCGGGGGAGGGGGCTGATCCATGGTTTGCAGATAGCGGCTTCCGCGCGCCGCCGAAACCCGACCCTGCGGGTTCACATTGACCTTTGGAGCCGTCCTCGACATAAGGGCGGGCTTCAAGGCGCCGCCTCGCAAGGGCGGCCCTTATTGCTTTACCCACACCGTGCAGCGCCATTCCCAAGGGCGCCGCCCCAGAGCGTCAGAATCCCGACCATGCAAGTCGTCGAAAAGTCCTCCGAAGGCCTCAGCCGCGTCATCGCGGTGACCATCCCCGTTGCGGAGCTGAACCAGAAGCTGGACGCCAAGCTGAAGGAAGTCGCCCCGCAGGTGAAGCTGAAGGGCTTCCGTCCCGGCAAGGTCCCCACCTCGCACGTCAAGAAGACCTTCGGCCGCGACCTGATGGGCGAGATCATCAACGACGCCCTGAACAGCTCCAGCCAGAAGGCCCTCGACGACGCCAAGGTGCGCCCCGCCGCCCCGGCCGAGATGAAGCTGACCTCGGACATGGACAAGGTCATCCTCGGCGAGGAGGACCTGGCCTATGAGATGTCGCTGGAAGTCATGCCCGACTTCACCCCGGTCGACGTCAAGACGCTGGAGCTGAAGCGCCCGACCTATGAGGCGACGGACGCCGACCTCGACGAGGCCCTGACCGAACTGGCCGGCCAGGCCAAGTCGTACGAGGACAAGACGGGCAAGACCGTCAAGGCCGCCGAAGGCGACGAGGTCACCATCGACTTTCTCGGCAAGCTGGACGGCGAGCCCTTCGAGGGCGGCGCTGCCGAGGACACCCAGCTGGTGATCGGCTCCAACCGCTTCATCCCGGGCTTCGAAGAGCAGCTGAAGGGCGCCAAGATCGGCGACGAGAAGGTGCTCAACATCACCTTCCCCGAGGACTACCAGGCCGCTCATCTGGCCGGCAAGGCCGTGACCTTCGACGTCAAGGTCAAGGCCATCAAGGCCGAGGCCCCCGCCGTGGTCGACGAGGACTTCGCCAAGCGCATCGGTCTGGAGTCGCTGGACAAGCTCAAGGAGCTGCTGCGCGACAATCTGAACCAGCAGTACAAGGGCGCCGCCCGCTTCAAGCTGAAGCGCGCCCTGCTGGACGCGCTGGACAAGGGCCACGACTTCCCGCTGCCGCCCAAGATGGTCGACGCCGAGTTCGAGGGCATCTGGGGTCAGGTCCAGGCCGACAAGGACGCGGGCCGCCTGCCGGAAGAAGACGCCAAGAAGACCGAGAAGAAGCTCAAGGACGAGTATCGCAAGATCGCCGAGCGCCGCGTGCGCCTGGGTCTGGTGCTGGCCGAGATCGGCCGCGCCAACAACGTCCAGGTCACCGACCAGGAGCTGAACAACGCCATCATGAACGAGGCCCGCAACTATCCGGGCCAGGAGCGTCAGGTGCTGGACTTCTACCGCCAGAACCCCAACGCCGCCGCCCAGATGCGCGCCCCGATCTATGAGGAGAAGGTTTGCGACCTGATCTTCGATCAGGCCAAGGTGACCGACAGCTCGATCAGCAAGGAAGAGCTGCTCAAGGAAGACGACGACCTCTAAGGGTCGGTTCTCCCGCCCGTCCGGACACCGCAGTCCCCGTTCCGCCCGTCGGAGCGGGGATTTGCTTTTGTCGCCGCGCCTTGCGTCATGGCGTCGGCGACGCGATATCCTGTTGCAACAGGCGCGCGACCGGTGAGTCGCGCCCTTTCCACCCGTGACCGGGGCATCCTAGAAGGCACGAATGCGCGATCCGATCGAACTGATGAACATGAACCTCGTCCCCATGGTGGTGGAGCAATCCAGCCGGGGCGAGCGGGCCTTCGACATCTTCTCGCGCCTGCTGCGCGAGCGGATCATCTTCCTGACCGGGCCCTTCGAGGACGGCATGGCGTCGCTGATCTGCGCCCAGCTGCTGTTCCTCGAGTCGGAGAACCCGAAGAAGGAAATCAGCATGTACA
>JAHJNW010000082.1 GCA_018820665.1 Alphaproteobacteria bacterium
CAAGCGAAGTACGCCTTCCTGGACGGCGCCAACGCCTGCGCCCTGGGGCCTCCTACGGCGGCTATATGATCAACTGGATCGCCGGCAACTGGCCCGGCGAATTCAAATGCCTCGTCAACCACGACGGCGTCTTCGACACCTTCGGCATGGGCTATTCGACCGAGGAGCTGTGGTTCACCGAGTGGGAGTACGGCAGCACGCCGTGGGAGAACCCGCGCGGCTACCAGGAATTCAACCCGGCCAACCATGTGCAGAACTGGCGCGACCCGATGCTGGTCATCCAGGGCGACCTCGATTTCCGCATCCCCACGGCCCAGAGCCTGTCGACCTTCACCGCCCTGCAGCGGCGCGGGATCGAGAGCCGGCTGGTGGTCTTCCCCGATGAGAATCACTGGGTGCTGAAGCCGGCCAACAGCGCCCAGTGGCATACCGAGGTGTTCGGCTGGCTCGACAAACACCTGAAGCCGGTCGACTGATCAGGTCACTCTGACAAGAAGGCGCGCTCCCCGGCGGGGAGCGCGCCTTTCTCGTTCCGGCCCGTTGTCGGGGCTGGTTCAGGACTGCGGTGTAACCGGCGCCCGGGATTGCTGGCGGCTCGCGTCGCGCAGTTTGGCGTGCTCGACCTCGGTCATGCAGCGCGGGGCGCTCCAGGCCGGTTCGGACGGACGGACGCCCACGGCTTCGCGCGCGGTGATGAAGACCGGCGTGGCGCCGTATTCGCGCGCGAAGGCGCGTCGGCTGGCGTCGTCGCTGTCGCAGATCAGCACGGCGCGAGCGGAAGATTGCTCGGGCGCCGGGGCGCGGGTCTGGCCGGGCGTCTGGGCCGCGGCGGCGGTTGCGATGGCCATGCCGGCCATCAGGGCGGCGGCGACAAGGGGACGGCGGGTACGCATTCGAACCTCCATTGCCCGAAATATGTTCAGGGCGCGGAGGGAATAATGCGCGCCTTCCCGACAATGTAAAGATTATACGACAGATCGAAGTATGAAATTTTACAGACGGCCGGTGACGCCTGGTTTGAGCCTTTCCGCGCGTTCGCGCGTTGTCTGGGCTCGGCGGAGAGCGCGGGTTTGTCCAACCCTTTGAAAGATAATCGTCATTGGCTGGTCGTGCGCGAGCGCGCCCTGGTCCCGGCCGGCGCGCGCATGCGCGACTGGCGCGACTGGGTCGTGGCCAATGATCCGGTCTACGCCGCGGCACGGCGGCCGGGCCTGCCGGAAAAGGTCGCCGCCTCGGTCACCCTGATGCTGGTGGCGGCGGTGGTGCTGTTCCTCATCCTGTTCGACTGGAACATGCTGCGCGGCCCGATCGGCCGCTGGGCCTCGGCCGAATACGACCGGGAGATCCAGCTCAACGGCGATCTCGACGTCAATCTGTTCAGCTGGACGCCGTCGGCCCATGTCCGCGGTCTGCGCATCGGCGGCCCCGACTGGGCGCGAGAGCAGGATACGCTGACGGTCGAAAGCCTGCGCGCCGCGGTGCGTCTGGGCCCGCTGCTGGGCGGGCAGGTCGAAATGCCGCTGCTGGCCATCACCCGCCCGCGCGCCGTGCTGATCTCGACCGAAGACGGACGGCAGAGCTGGAAGCTGAATCCCGACAAGCCCGACACCGGGCCGATGAAGATCCCGCCGATCAACCGGTTGCTGATCGAGGACGGCCGGCTGTCGTTCGACGAGCAGAGACGCGGCATCAAGCTGGAGGCCACGATCAACGCCCGGGAGGGCTCCGACGAACGCGCCGGCTTCCATATGGACGGCGAGGGCACGGTCAACGGCACGCCCCTGACCGTCGAGGTCCGCGGCGGCCCCTTCATCAACATCCGCCGCAACCGGCCCTATGAATTCCATGGCGAGATCGCCGGCGTGGGTTCGAAGCTGATCGCCGACGGCTCGATCACCCGGCCCTTCGACCTCGGCCATTTCAACGCCGACCTGTCGCTGGAGGGTCGCGACCTGGCGAATATCTATCTGCTGACCGGCATCACCACCCCCAACACCCCGCCGTACAAACTGGCCGGCAAGCTGACGCGGGATCAGTCCAGATACACCATCGCCGACCTCGACGGCCGCGTCGGCTCGTCCGACCTGACCGGTGAAGTGGTGGTCGACCGGGTGGATGACCGGCTCCGCGTCGACGCCGAGCTCAACTCCCGCCTGCTCGACATCGACGACCTGATGGCGGTGCTGGGGGCCGAGCCGCGGGTCGTCTCCGGCGATACGGTGGTGACCTCTGGCGCGCCGGGCAGGCTGTTGCCCGACGCCCCGCTGGACGTCGCCCGCCTGCGGGTCATGGACGGCACGCTGCGCTACCGGGCGGCGCGGGTGAAGCGCAACGATCTCGATGTCAGCAAGGTCGACATCGGCGCCGACCTGAAGACCGGCATTCTCAACCTCGACCCGGTCGCCTTCACCTTCAACCGCGGAGAGCTCAGCGGCACGGCGAAGATCAACGCCACCCGCGACCGCCCGTACAGCGCCATCGACTTCCGCCTGCGCGGCTATCCCCTGGAATCCATCATCCCGGCGCGCGACGGCGTCGCGACGGTCACGGGCGCGGCCTTGGGTCGGGCGCGACTGGAGGGCCCGGGGGCATCGATCCACGACTTTGCGGCCAGCTCCAAGGGCACGCTCAGCCTCGTCGTGCCGCAGGGGCGGATGCGCGCCGCCTTCGCCGAACTGCTGGGCGTCAATGTTCTCGAGGGTTTGTCCAAACTGCTCAGTGACGACGACTCGACGGCCGAAATCCGCTGCGCCGTGGCTGATTTCACGGTCAGCGGCGGCACGGCGACGGCGCGGACCTTCGTCATCGACACCACGCCGGTTCTCGCCTCGGGCAGCGGGACCATCGACCTCGGCGCCGAGACCATGAACCTGCGGATCGACGGCGAGACCAAGGAGGCTCGGCTGATCCGGCTGTGGGCGCCGATCACGGTGCAGGGACCGTTGACCGGCCCGCGGGTCGATGTCGACCGCGGCGCGGTGCTGGCCCAGGCCGGCGCCGGCGGCCTGCTGGCGGCCCTGGTCAATCCGTTCGCCGCCCTGGTCGCCTTCGTCGATCCGGGCCTGGCCGAGGACGCCAACTGCGGCGCCCTGATCTCGGCGGCGCGATGATTGAGCCAATTCGTCGGTTCGTGCGTATTCTGCGCCATGACCCGTAGAGGACTTCTCGCCCCCGCCGCCGCCGTGCTCGCCGCCGCCTGTTCGCCGCTCGGCGCCCTGAACGCCCTCGGCCCCCGCGACAGCGGCGTCCGCCGCATCGCCACCGGCGTGGCCTATGGCGACGACCCGCGCCAGCGCATGGACATCCTCGCGCCGACGCAAACGCCGGACCGGCCCTGGCCGGTGCTGGTCTTCTTCTACGGCGGCGGCTGGGACTCGGGCGAGCGCGTCCAGTACCGCTGGGCCGCCCACGCCCTGGCGGCGCGCGGCTTCGTGGTCGCCATTCCCGACTACCGCATCGTGCCGACCGTCCGCTTCCCCGCCTTCATCGAGGATGCGGCGGCGGCGACCGCCCGCGCCGGCCAGCTGGCCGGCCAGTATGGCGGCGATCCCGCCCGGCTGGGCGTCGTCGGCCATTCGGCCGGGGCCCATCTGGCGATGATGATCGCTCTCGACAGGCGCTACATGGCCGCCGCCGGGGCGCCGGCCCTGATCCGGGCGGCGGCGGGGCTGGCCGGACCCTATGATTTCCTGCCGCTGGACGTGGCGTCCTCCATCAACGCCTTCGGCCGGGCCCCGGACCCGACCCTGACCCAGCCGGTCACCTTCGTCCGCGCCGACGCCCCGCCTCTGTGGCTGGGCCACGGGATCGACGACCGGGTGGTCCACGCCGAGGACACCACCATCCTGTGCCAGCGGATGACTGCGGCCGGCGGCCGCTGCGAGGCCAAACTCTATCCCGGTCTCGACCACGCCGACCTGATCGCGACCTTCTCGCCCCTGTTCCGCAAGAAGGCCCCGGTGTTGCAGGACGTGACCGCCTTCCTGCAGCGCGAACTGGCCTGATCTCCGGCCAAGCCTCGCCATTGTCATCATCTTCCGTTATCGGAGGCCATGACAGACACGAACATATCGGCCCTCAGCGGCCCCGAGGCGCTGGACCGCCTCCAGACCCTCTACGACGAAGCCGTCAGCAACCTGCGCGAAGCGGTGCGGGTGTTCCTCGCCACCGGCGAGCGGCCGGACGCCGCGGCCCGCGCCCGCGGCCTGTTCTCCTACCCCCGGCTGCGGGTCAGCTGGTTCGGCGAACGCCCCGCCAACATGGCCAGCCGCGCCTACGCCCGCCTGTCGCGGCCCGGCGTCTACGCCACTACCATCACCCGTCCCGACCTGTTCCGGCCCTATCTGGCCGAGCAGCTGGGCCTGCTGGAAGCCGACTACGGCGCCACCTTCGACGTTGGCCCGTCGGAGCAGGAAATCCCCTTCCCCTATGTGCTGGACGGCTCGGACGTGGCCCTCGACCGCAGCCAGACCGCGGCCGTGGCGCGCTATTTCCCGACCACCGACCTGGCCCATATCGGCGACGAGATCTCGGACGGGCTGTTCAATCTGGGGGAGGATTTCCCCCTGTCCCAGTTCGACGGCCTGCGCACCGACTTCTCCCTCGCCCGGCTGCGCCACTACACCGGCACCCCGGTCGAGGATGTGCAGAGCTACATCCTTTTCACCAACTACAACCGCTACGTCGACGAGTTCGTGCGCTGGGCCTGCGAACAGCTGGCCGATCCGGACAGCCCCTATGAGACCCTGTCCTGCGCCGGCGGGGTGATCATCACCCGCGACACGCCCAATCCCGAACAGGCGGTGATGGACGCGGCGTGGAAGAAGCATCAGATGCCGGCCTACCACCTGACCGCCCCGGGCTGGAACGGCATCACCCTGGTCAACATCGGCGTCGGCCCGTCCAACGCCAAGACCATCTGCGACCACCTCGCCGTGACGCGGCCGCATGCCTGGATGATGATCGGCCACTGCGGCGGTCTGCGCGACAGCCAGATCATCGGCGACTACGTGCTGGCCCACGCCTATTTGCGTGACGACCATGTGCTGGACGCGGTGCTGCCGCCCGACATCCCGATCCCGTCGATCGCCGAGGTCCAGCGCGCGCTCTATGACGCCGCCAAGATGGTCTCCGGCGCCCCCGGCGAAGAGGTCAAACGCCGCCTGCGGACCGGCACGGTGGTCACCACCGACGACCGCAATTGGGAGCTGCGCTATTCGAAGTCGGCCCAGCGCTTCAACCAGAGCCGGGCCGTGGCCATCGACATGGAATCCGCCACCATCGCCGCCCAAGGGTATCGCTTCCGCGTGCCCTACGGGACGCTGCTGTGCGTCTCGGACCGACCGCTGCACGGCGAGATCAAACTGCCGGGCCAGGCCAACCGCTTCTACGAGGGTTCGATCTCCGAGCACCTCCAGATCGGCATCCAGGCCGTCGACCTGCTACGGGCGGAGGGCAGCCGTCTGCATTCGCGCAAGCTGCGCGCCTTCGACGAGCCGCCGTTCAGATAGGGGGCCGCCTTCTCCCTCCCCGCCCCGGGGAGGGATGTCGGCGCGCAGGCGACAGGGTGTGGACGGCCGCGACCGCAGCGACGCCGTTCCGGCGCCGCCCCCACCCGGCTTCGCCTGCGGCTCAGCCACCCTCCCCGAGCGGGGAGGGAGAAGGTTGGCCCTACTTCTTCAGCCGTTTGGCATTGGCCACGGCGGTGGCGTGTATCGGTCGCAGGGCGTCGGCCTGACCCTTCAGCAGTTCGCTGTTGAGGGTCAGCATCTGGCTGGTCGCCCGGCTCCACCAGCCGAGGGCGTAGCTGTACTGCGCCTGCATCGCCGCCGCCGGCGTGGCGGCGGTCGCCATGGCCGAGGCTGCCTTCGAAGCCAGTCCGGCCTCGGTCATCAGGCTGGAGCCGACCCGGCCGCCGATGTCGCCGAAGGTCCGCGTCAGGGCGGCGGCCGAGGCCGAGAGGGCCTCGGTCTTCTCCGAGCTCATCAGCGACATTTCCTTCAGGTCGATCTTGCGCGGATCGGTCAGGCCGGCGGCCATGATCTCCATCCGGGCGGTGATCACATCGCCCGCGGCCTGCAGCATCTCGCCGCCGGCGCGGGCGGTCATGGCGGCCCGGGCGCCGTCGCCATTGAGGCGGCGGCCGGTCTTCACGGCTTTATCGAACTGGGTCATGCCCGAGCCTTGGGCCGCAATCACGTTCCCGGCAAGGCCTCGTCAGCAAAGTCGGCCACGTCCTTCAACAGGCCTGGCACGGCCGTGTCGATGATCTCCTGACCCTTTTCCGGGCTGGCCAGCAGCGGGTCGGAGCCGATGCGGCCGTCGGGGAACCGGGCGCGGTAGTCGAGCGCGTCGCGGATCGGCCCGACCGGGGCGATCTTCGGGTCGAGCGCGGCGGTCTTGATCCGGTCCGGGTAAGCCGCCTGGGTCACGGCGATCTCGGACGGGGTGGCGTGCATGCCGTGGCCGACCGGGAACAGGCGGTTGCACAGCCCCATGACGCCCGGCAGGTCCCACCAGTTGCGCAGTTTCAGCACGAAGGGCGCGCGCTCCTCGACGAAGGACCAGTCGGCGTAGATCTCGGCGAAGGTCGCCTCGATGGTGGCGACATTGCCGCCGTGGCCGTTGAGGAAATAGATCCGCTCGAAACCATGCCGGTTCAGCGACGACACCCAGTCGGTGATCGCCGCCATGAAGGTGGTCGGCCGCAGGCTGATGGTGCCGGCGAAGGCGAGGTGATGCTGGGCCATGCCGATGTTGAAGGTCGGGGCCACGACCAGCTGTTCGTCGCTCTTCTCGGCGGCGTGGGCGATGATCTCCGGGCACAGCCAGTCGGTGCCCAGCAGGCCGGTCGGCCCGTGCTGTTCGTTCGAGCCGATCGGCACGACGACGGTCTTTACGCTCTTCAGCCGCGCATCGATTTCGGGCCAGGACGACAGGTGGATCAGCATGGGGAACACTCCGACAGGACGGCCCCGCTCTAGCCGTTTCGCCCCGGCCCGTCACCGTCCGGGCGCGAAGGCCCGCAGAAAGCGCCGCGCGGCCTCGGCGGCCCGGGCGTCGCGATCGAACGGCGGATGCGGCACCCCCAGCACCCCGCGCAGGTGGCCGTGGCCCAACACCATGCCCGAGAACATCTCGGCCGCCGCGTCCGGATCGGGGACCTCGACCAGGCCCAGCCGGTCCTGTTCGGCCAGCCAGGCCGAGAGCCGCCGCAGGCCCTCCGCCGGACCAGCCTGATACACGGCGGCGGCCAGGTCGGGGGTCTCGGCCGAGGTCAGGGCGACCCCCCGCATGGTGGCGCCCGCATCGGCCCGGCACAGCTTGTCCAGCATGCCGGCTGCGAGGGCGGTCAGCACCGTTTCCGGATCGCCGCCCGTGCGCAGCGGCGCGCTGATGGCGTCCGAGCGCCGGCCGGCCAGGGCCCGTCCCAGCTCCACCCGCGAGGGAAAGCGATTGTACAGGGTCTGGCGCGAAACGCCGGCCAGCCTCGCGATCTGCTCCATCGAGGCGAGGGCGCCCTTTTCGGCGAACAGCGTCAGGGCCGCCTCGAGGATGGCCTCGGTCTTGGCCTCGTCGACCTGTCCGCGGACCCGGGCCATCAGTGGGCCTCGACCGGCGGGGCGTCCGGCGCGGCCTTCACCGGTTTCGCCATCAGGGTGACGAAGGCGGCGAGGGCGCAGCCGATGGCCAGCATGGCGAAGGCGTCGCCGAAGGCCAGGGTCGTCGCCTGCAGGTTCAGCATGCCGTAAACCGCCTTCATCGCCGCCCCGGCCGGGTCGCCAGACGCCGCGAACCGCTCCTGCATCGCCGCCAGCAGGCCCAGCATCCCGGCGTTGGTGTTGCTGGTGTTCTGGGTCAGCTCGCTCATGTGCAGGGCCGTATTGGTGGTCAGGGAGGTGTTCAGTATGGCCAGGCCGAAGGCCCCGCCGACGTTGCGGAACAGGTTCACCAGCCCCGAGGCGTTCTTCACCATATGCGGCGGCAGGGTCGACATGGTCACCTGCTGCGAGGCGATCATCGCCATCATCACCCCGACGCCACGCAGGGCCTGGACCCCGGCGAACTCCCAGAAGGCCCATTCGGCCGTCACCGCATGGGCGTCCCACATGGCCCAGGCGCACATCATGAAGCCGGTGAACATCAGGATGCGTGGATCGACCAGCCGGACCAGACGGCCGGCGAAGGGGGCGGTCAGGAACATGGCCAGGCCTGACACCACCATGGTCGTGCCGACCTCGGCCGAGGAATAGCCGCGCACCCGGCCGAGGAACAACGGCAGCAGGAAGGTGCCGCCGAACAGGGCCGCGCCGACGGTGAAGGTCATCACCACCCCGACCATGAAATTACGGTTGGCGAAGGCCCGCAGCTCGACGATCGGATTGCGGTAGCTCAGCGCCCGCCAGACAAAGGCGGGCCCGGCCAGCAGGGCGATCACCGAAAGCAGCAGGATGTGGTCGTCGGCGAACCAGTCGTTCTTCGACCCCTCCTCCAGCACGAACTGCAGGCTCATCAGGAAGGTCGCCATCAGGCCCAGGCCCCACCAGTCAAAGCCCTTGGTCAGCGACGGATCGCCCTTGTCGAAATTGGCGTAGCGGCTGACCAGAAACAGCACCAGCAGCCCGGGCGGCACATTGATGAAGAACAGCCAGCGCCAGCTCAGCCACTCGGTCAGGTGGCCGCCCAGGGTCGGCCCCACGGTCGGGGCGAGGGTGACGATCAGCCCCATGATAACGCTGGCCGTGACCCGGTGCTTCGGCGGAAAGGCGGTGAAGGCGACGGCGAAGACGGTCGGAATCATGGCCCCGCCGACGAAGCCCTGGATGGCCCGGAAAACGATCATCTGCTCGACCGAGCCGGACAGGCCGACGGCCACGCTCATCACCATGAAGCCGAGGCAGGAGGCGAGGAAGACGTTGCGCGTCCCCCACAGCCGCGACAGGTATCCCGACAGCGGGATCATCACGACCTCGGGGATCAGATAGGCGGTCTGGATCCAGCTGATCTCGTCTGCCGAGGCGCCGACGCCGGCCTGGATCTGGGGCAGGGACGAGGCCACGATCTGGATGTCGAGGATGGCCATGAACTGGCCGATCACCATGCCGGCGAAGCCGAGCAGCAGGATGGTCCAGTTGACCTGCGGCTCTTCGGCGGTCGGTGCGCCGACGCCCACGGACGGGGCGGCGGCGGTCATCAGGACACCGGCGAGGCGACGGCCGCGGTCCGCACCGGCGCCACGGCGGCCTCGGCGAAGCTCAGCGTGCCGGCGCTCTTCAGATCGACCTTGACCTCAACCGACAGGCCGGGACGCAGGGCCGCGCCGGCGCGGCGATCGACTCGCACGCGGACCGGCACCCGCTGGGTGATCTTGGTGAAGTTGCCGGTGGCGTTCTCGATCGGGATCAGGGCGAACTCCGAGCCGGTGGCGGGGGCGAAGCTGTCGATATGACCGGTCAGCGGCTCGCCCTTGAAGGCGTCGGCCTTGATCTCGACCGTCTGGCCGATGCGCAGCCGGCCCAGCTGGGTCTCCTTGAAATTGGCCACCACATAAGTCTCGCCCAGCGGCACGATGGACAGGATCGTCCCGCCCGGCCGGACATACTGGCCGACGCGGACGCCGCGCGCGCCGATCACGCCGGACACGGGCGCACGGATCACGGTGCGCTCCAGGGCGATGCGGGCCTTGTCGACGGCGGCGCGGGCCTGGTCGACCGAGGCCACCGACTGATCGCGGGTCGAGCCCAGCACCCCGGCGGTGCGCTGTTCGGCGACGAGCGCCGCCTCGGCCTCGGCGACCGAGGCCTGGGCGGTGCGGACGCCGGCCTGTTCGGTCTCGATCCGCTGTTGCGACACCCAGCCCTTTTCGGCCAGGGCGCCGTAGCGCGCGACCTGCTGGCGGGCGAGGTCGGCCTGGGCCTGGGCCTGGCTGACGGCGGCGGCGCGGCTGGCGATCATCGCCTGCTCCTGGACGGCGCGGGCGTCGACGTTCTGGACCCCCGCCTGCAGCGCGGCGAGATTGGCCTCGGCCTGGGCGAGGTTGGCGCGGGCGTCGGCGTCGTCGAGCCGGACCAGCACCTGCCCCGCCTCGACCCGCTGGTTGTCGGCCACCATGACGGCGACGACATAGCCGTCGATCTGCGGGCTGACCTCGGTGGTGTCGGCGGCCACGAAGGCGTTTTCCGTGGACTCCCAGCGCTGCTTGCCCTGCCACCAGACGATTCCGCCGACGATCAGGGCGAGGCCGGCGACGGCGGCGACGATCAGAGGCAGGCGCTTCTTCAGGGTCGGGGACAGGGTCATGATCGGCTCGGATATGGGTGTTCGGGGAGGAACGGCGGCATAAATGGACAGAAGTGTCCAAAAATCAACCGGTATTGTTACGGCGCCGCAACACGTCATGTTTCGGCCGGTTAACCCTCGTCCGACGCCGGGCTTCCCGGCCCGCCCTTGACGTCGGTCCGACGCCCGGCGACGAGGATGCATGAAGTCGCCCAAGGCTCCGGCCCCGCGCCGCCTGAAGCCCGCCCCCAAACGCCCCGCGGTGATGACCGGGGCCATGGTGCCCGTGCTCGGCTGGCCGCCGGACGAGGACCGGGTCGAGGCGATCTTCGCGCGGCTGGCCCGGACCATGCCCGAGCCGAAGACCGAGCTGAATTTCTCCAGTCCCTATACGCTGGTGGTCGCCGTCGCCCTGTCGGCCCAGGCCACCGACGTCTCGGTCAACAAGGCCACCGACCGGCTGTTCGCCGTCGCCGACACGCCGGCGAAGATGCTGGCGCTGGGGGAGGAGGGGCTGGTCCCCTTCATCGCCTCGATCGGCCTGTATCGCGGCAAGGCCCGCAATGTGATCGCCCTGAGCCGCATCGTGCTGGAGCAGCACGGCGGCGAGGTCCCGCTGACCCGCGAGGCGCTGCAGGCCCTGCCCGGCGTCGGCCGCAAGACCGCCAGCGTGGTGCTGAACGAACTGGGGATCGAGCCGGCCATCGCCGTCGACACCCATGTCTTCCGCGTCTCGCACCGCCTCGGCCTCGCCAACGCCGCCACGCCCGACAAGGTCGAGGCCCAGCTGCACCGGATCGTGCCGGAGGCCTGGCTGCCCAAGGCGCATCACTGGCTGATCCTGCACGGCCGCTACACTTGCACCGCGCGCCGGCCGAAATGCTCGGCCTGCGTGATCAGCGACCTGTGCCCGTCGCGGGCGGGCCTGCAGGCCGTGGGCGAGGCCGGCTAATTCCTTCTCCCGATGGGAGAAAGTGGCGGGGCGAAGCCCCGTCGGATGAGGGTCGGCTGTTTCAGTCGGCGCAAGCCGCCGACCGGTGCTGACAATCCGCCCTCAGCCCCCACAATTTTCCGGCCTATCTCGTTGAAATTCCTGACCCCGACGGCGCCCCCAGCGTCCAGTACCCCCCGCAGGAGCGGGCCGGTTTACACTGCGTCCCGGTGCGGGGAGGGAAGGCGAAATGTCCGAAGTGTCCGAAAGTGTCCCACGAAATTTCGCCGACAACCGGACACTTTCGCTGCGATCAGATCCGCGCCTTCACCGCCTCGGCGAAGCGCCGCCCGCCCTCGGGCGCCGAGTCCAGATAAAAGTCCGGCTCGATCAGCTCGGCCTCCATCAGCAGCCATTCGCCGTCCGGCCCCCGCGCCATGTCGATGCGGGCGTACAGCAGGTCCTCGTCGAGGGCCGCGAGAGTCCTTTCCGCCAGCGCCAGGGCGGCCGGCGGCGGCTCGGGCAATACGACATACTGGCCGCCGAACTGGACCTGGATGCGGAAATCGCCGGCGACGGGGCGCTTGTTGACGACGTGGCTGAGCCGGCCGCCGAACCACAGCAGGGACGTCTCCCCCTCGGTCTCGATCGACGGCAGATAGGGCTGGATCATCGCCGCGCCCTCGGGGGCGTCGGCGAGGGCCGCGCCGCGCGACAGCCGCAGCGTCTTCCACGCCCCGCCCGAGACCCGCGGCTTGACGATGATCACATCGGACCCGAACCGGTCGAAGGCGGCGTCGACGTCGGCCTGGGTGACGCCGTCGACCCAGACCGTCTCCGGGATGGCCACGCCATGATCGGCCAGCCGGCCGAGATAGGATTTGTCGGAATTCCACGCGATCACGGAGGCCGGATTGAGCATCCGCACCCCGGCCTCGGCCCAGGCGGCGCAGGCCCGTATCCACCGCCCGTGGTCGCGGTGGTAGCCCCAGACGATCAGCGGCAGGACGAGCGGATAGCCGGTCAGGCCCGAGGCGTCCTCGATGTGGTCGGTCCACGGCGTCGGCTCGACGGTGATCCCGACGCCGGCCAGGGCCCCGGCCAGCCGCTCCAGCACGCCCGGCCACTGACCGGCGTAGGAGGCGTCGGCGGGGTCGGGCGTCAGGACCGCGATGCGGCTCACTGCGCCGCCTCGAGCGCCGAGCAGTCGCCGCCGAGGGTCTGCGCCCCTTGGGCGGCGCGGTAGGACAGCTCGCGATGATCCGCCTTGCCGATCAGATATCTGAGGGGCGCATCCGCTCCGGGGGCCGCCTCGACCACCCAGGCCTCGACCGCGCCCGACGGGGTCTCGACGGTTTCGGAGCCCGTAACCCGGACGGAGAACCGGCCGAAACCCTTGTCGTATTGCCAGTACGGCAGGCTGAACTCGGCGCCCTCGGCCAGCGGCAGGGCGGCGAAGGTCAGGCCGAACAGATTGCCTTCCCACACCGGACCCTCCAGCGGCACGTCGATCGGCGTGACGGCGCCGTCCTCGCCGGTTCGCTCGCCGGTGATGCGGTCCGCGCCATAGGCGGCGCGCACATGCACCTCGCCCTTGCGACGGTTGGTCAGCGAAATCGGCCGCAGGGTCGCCGCGTCGAGCACGAACTCGTCGCGCATGTCGAAGGCGCCGCCGTTGACCGACTGGTGCACGACGATTTCCAGTACCGGCCGCCCGTCCCGCAGGGTGCGCGCGACGCTCTGCCAGGTGACGCCGATGGGCCGGGTGACCTCGCCCCGCGTCATGCTCAGGGTGTAGCAGGTCCCCCCCTCCGCCAGCCGCGCCCCGTCGGGAACGGCGGCCCGGTCCTGCAACAGGGCGGGGGCGAGGGCGAACAGAAGGCTCAGCATGGGCGTCTCCAGCGCGGCGGTCCGCCCATCTGCCCCCGCCCGGCGCGGCGCTCAAGTGAACGTTCCGCAAGGTGCCGGTCCAGGCTGTTCCGCACTGGCCTTCGCGGCCCTCGCCCGCTATGGCCACGGCCATGACCCAGAACCCCACCTACGACGTCTGCGCCGTCGGCAACGCCATCGTCGACGTCCTCGCCCCGTGCGAGCCCGCGTTTCTCGAAGCCGAGGGCCTGACGGCCGGCTCGATGCAGCTGGTCGACGCGGATCGCAGCGCCGCCCTCTATGCGGCGATGCAGGCCGGGGTCGAGGCCTCGGGCGGCTCGGCCGGCAATACGGTCGCCGGCGTCGGCTCGTTCGGCGGCCGCGCCGCCTATATCGGCAAGGTCGCCGACGACCAGCTGGGCAGCGTCTTCAGCCACGACATCCGCGCCGTCGGGGTTCATTTCGAGACCCCGCCGCTGACCGACGGCGCCGCCACGGGCCTCGCCACCGGCGTCTGCATGATCAACGTCACCCCCGACGGCCAGCGCACCATGTGCACCTTCCTCGGCGCCGCCAACCAACTGTCGGTCGCCGACATCGACGCCGGGGTGATCGGCGCCGCGGCCATCGTCTATCTGGAGGGCTATCTGTTCGATCCGGCCCCGGCCCGCGCCGCCTTCGAGGCCGCCGCCGCCGCCGCCCACGCCGCCGGGCGCAAGGTCGCCATCACCCTGTCCGACAGCTTCGTCGTCCATCGCTGGCGCGCCGAACTGCTGGCCTTCATCGAGGCCTCGGCCGACATCGTCCTCGCCAACGAGGCCGAGCTCGCCGCCCTGTTCGAGACCGAGGACTTCGACGCCGCCGCCGCCCACCTGGGCCGCATCGTCGACATCGCCGCCGTCACCCGCGGCGCCGCCGGCTCGGTGGTGTTCGGCAACGGGGGCGCCGAACGCGTCGAGGTCGCCGCCTGCCCGGTCGACAAGGTGGTCGACACCACCGGCGCCGGCGACCAGTACGCCGCCGGCTTCCTGCTGGGCGTCGCCCGCGGCCTGTCGCTGGAGGACGCCGGCAAGCTCGGCTCGCTGGCGGCCGCCGAGGTCATCGCCCACTGGGGCCCGCGCCCGATGACGTCGCTGGAGGCGCTGGCGAAGGAGGCGGGGCTGCGGCTCTAGCTCCGCCGGATCGTCACATACAGCGCCCCGTCGCCGCCATGATGCCGGGCGGCCGGGGCGAAACCTGACACTACGCCGCGCAGGGCCGGCCCCTGCAGCCATTCGTGCACCGAGGCGCGGATCACCCCGCTGCCGCCGCGGCGGCCCTGGCCGGTGATCACCAGCACCGACCGGTAGCCGCGGGCCTGGGCCCCGATCAGAAAGGCGGTCAGGGCGTCCTGGGCCTGGAAGCGGCCATAGCCGTGCAGGTCGATCCGCGCCTCGATCGGATCGCGCTCGCGCGACAGCCGGCGCTGGCGACGCGGCTCCAGCGCCTCGGGATGGCCGCGCGGGCGAGCCGGGGCCGCGACGGGCGGCGCATACGGAGCGGCGATCCCGCGAGCCTTCACCGGCCCCTTCGGCAGGGGGGCGGCCGGGGGATCGGTCACGGCGGCCCCGGAAATGATGCGGACGGCCTTCTTCGGCTTCGCCGGCGTCACCGAGCCCGCCACCCGCGCCCAGATCCGGCGATCTTCGGGGCTCAGGTCGTCGCGCCGGCTCATGTTGCGCCGGGGGCGGTCCCGTCGGCGTCCTCGTCGGCTCCGGCGTCCTGAGGGCCCGGCGTCTGCGCCAGCAGGTCGCCCGGCTGGCAGTTCAGCTCGCGGCACAGGGCGTCCAGGGTGCTGAAGCGGATGGCCCGCGCCTTGCCGGTCTTGAGGATCGACAGATTGGCCAGGGTCACGCCGACGCGGTCGGCCAGCTCGGTCAGCGACATGCGCCGTTCGAGCAGGATGCGGTCAAGCTGTACGCGGATGGCCATGAGTGTTCCTACCCGCCGCGCGGGATGTCGAAAAGGGCGGCCATCTCAGACCGTCAGTTCGGATTCGCGGCGCAGCCGCGCGCCCTCGCGGAAGACCTCGGCGATGACGACGATGATAATGACCGCGAACGAGGGGGTGATCAGGTCGAACAGGCTGGGTTCCGGCATGGCCCCGCGCACGAACCGGGCGACCAGAAACTGGCCGGCCCAGACGCCGAGCGTGACCGAGGCGAAAGCGGCGCCGATCTGGTGCAGCCGGCGGACGTTCAGCGGATGGAAGGGATCGCCCATGCGCAGGGTCGCGACGATGCGGATCAGCAGCCGGAAGATCAGCGCCGAAATGGCCAGATAGGCGAAGGCGGCGGTGGCCACCAGAAGCACATAGGCCCACGGCAGGGAGAACTGGATGGCGTCCGCGCCCTCGCCGGCGGTCAGCATGGCGTCGGGCGACAGCAGCTTCAGACCGATCACGGCGGCGGGGATCAGCACGGCGCCGAGGGTCAGGACCCAGAAGGCGACGGCGCAGGCCGTGCCGGCCACGCTGGAGATAGAGACCAGATTCAGACGGGGCAGGGAAGGCGGGCGGATCCCGAGCGAGGACGTCTTCGGGAATCGCATGCGGGCCTCATTCAGGCCGGAAGTCCAGGCGCGACTGCCGCGCGGGGTCCGGCGAACCCACGCGCGGTCTTATTCATCGCGTTTGTCATGCGGATCGTCAAAGCTCCGGTGAGACATTCTGTTGGCCGGGTCGCCTCGGCGACCTGTGGCCAGGGCTGAATCACAGGGCCTGGACGAGCGTGGTGACCAGAGCGGTCGGCAGGGCGGCGAGCAGGAAGGCGTTGAGGATGCCGTGGCCGACCTTTTCGATGAAGTAGGAAGCGTTCATGGTGTTCATTGTCGTTCTCTCTTGATCCTGAGTGAGGGACTTTTTGCCCTCGTTCGTTGTGCCGCTGCATCGATCTTGCCGGTCTGGCTCGTATCGGGGAACGTTGCGACCTCCGTTCTTGAGATAATAGATAGGCTGTGCGTTGCGGTAAGTCATGTTACATATCGTTTAACGATATTAAACTTTGGCAATAGATCATTACAGGGCGCGTGATCGGGATGAATTTGAGACTTATCAAGGGGATGCGGCTGCTGGCGGCGACCCACAATCCTGGCAAGGTGCCGGAAATCGAGGCCTTGCTGGGCGGACATTACGAGGTGGTCACGGCCGCGGCGCTGGGCCTGCCTGAACCGGAGGAGACGGAGACCACTTTCGTCGGAAACGCCCTGCTCAAGGCCCGGCATGCGGCCGACCGCGCGGGCGAGGTCGCCCTGGCCGACGACTCGGGCCTGTC
Organism: Alphaproteobacteria bacterium; assembly: GCA_018820665.1. GTDB lineage: Bacteria > Pseudomonadota > Alphaproteobacteria > Caulobacterales > Caulobacteraceae > Brevundimonas. The sequence continues at coordinate 16,390 of JAHJNW010000082.1, forward strand.
GGTGGCGGCGCTGGACGGCGCGCCCGGCATCTTCTCCGCCCGCTGGGCCGGTCCGGACAAGGATTTCGCCCTCGCCATGCGCAAGGTCGAGGAACGGCTGGAGGAGATCGGCTCGGACGATCGCCGGGCGTGGTTCACCTCGGCCCTGGCGGTCGCCTGGCCGGACGGCCCGGCGGTGGTGGTCGAGGGCCGGGTCGAGGGCCGCCTGACCTTTCCGCCCCGGGGCGATCGCGGCTTCGGCTACGACCCGATCTTCATCCCCGATGGCTATGACCAGACCTTCGGCGAACTGGATCCGAAGCTGAAGGACTCGATCAGCCACCGCGCCCGGGCGTTCGAAAAGCTGAAGGCGGCGCTGATTGACTGACCCGGTCGCCGACCCTGGAGACGATGTCGCCCTTTACGTCCACTGGCCCTACTGCGCCCGCATCTGCCCCTATTGCGACTTCAACGTCGTACGCGACCGGGGGCGGGGCGACGAACAGGCGGCGCTGGTCGAGTCGATCCTCCGGGATATGGAGGCCCAGGCGGCGCTGACCGGGCCGCGCCGGCTGGCGTCGATCTTCTTCGGCGGCGGCACGCCGTCGCTGATGGCGCCCGGGGCGGTGGCGGCGGTGATCGAGCGGGCGCACGCCCTGTTTCCGGTCGCCGGCGCGGTGGAGATCTCGCTGGAGGCCAATCCGACCGACGCCGAGGCCGACCGGTTCGCCGCCTTGGCCGCCGCCGGGGTCAACCGCCTGTCGATGGGGGTGCAGGCGCTCGACGATGCGGCCTTGGCCTTCCTCGGCCGCAATCATTCGGCGGACGAGGCGCGCCGGGCCGTGGCCGTGGCGGGGCGGGCTTTCCAGCGGCTGTCGATCGACCTGATCTACGCCCGCCCAGGCCAGACGGTGCAGGGCTGGACCGCCGAGCTGACCGAGGCGCTGGACCTCGGCTTCGAGCACATCTCGCCCTATCAGCTGACCATAGAGCCGACGACCGCCTTCGGCCGGGCCGTGGCGCGGGGCGCCTGGTCGCCGCCGGACGAGGACACCGCCGCCGCCCTGTACGAAACCACCCAGGCGGTGCTCGAACGGGCCGGGTTCGACACCTATGAAGTGTCCAACCATGCCCGGGGCGTGGCGGCGCGGTCGAGCCACAACCTCCATGTCTGGCGCGGCGGCGACTATGTCGGCGTCGGTCCCGGCGCGCACGGGCGGCTGACGCTCGACGGCGTGCGGACGGCGACGGTCGCCCATCGGGGAATCGGGACCTATGTCGCCGGCGTGGGAGCGGGCGAGCCATGGATCGAGCGCGACGGACAGGACCCCCGCACTGCGGCTGAGGAGCGAGTGCTGCTGGGTCTGCGCACGGTGGAGGGCGCCCGGGTCGCCGATCTCTCGACGCTGGACCGGTCTATCGACCACGGGCCGCTGGCCGATCTGATCGGCGGCGGTTTTCTCCAGCTCAGGGCGGGCAGGATCATCGCCACGGCGACGGGCCGCCCGGTGCTGGACGGCGTGCTGAAGGCCCTAATCGTCTGAAACCGGGGGGATATCCGGTTCGGCTACCCGGACGTGAGGCGGCTTGCGCGCTTCATCCGCCGCATCGAGCATGCGGATGCCCGAAATGTCCGCCTCGTCCGGGGTCATCAGCATCTCGCCGCGGGGCGGATCCTTGACGACCACGACCCCGTCGCCCGCGGCGGGGTGCAGCGGGCCCTGGCGGGGATCATCGGCGCTACGCTTCTTGTCGGACATGGCCGCTGAACACGTCGCGGGGTCGCCGGGTTCCGGAAGCGCGCGGTCCGGACCTCCGCCGGCCAGCCCCTTGAGTGCGCCCCGCCCGGCTGGCACGGTCCCGCCGATGTCCGATCCGTCCACCTTTCCCCCGACCGCCCCCCCGCCGCGCCCTGTCGCAACGGGCCTCTATCTGGTGGCGACGCCGATCGGGAATTTGCGCGACATGACGCTGCGGGCGCTGGACGTGCTGGCCGCTGCCGATCTGGTGCTGGCCGAGGACACGCGCGTGACCGGCAAGCTGCTGTCGGCCTATGGACTGAAGGCGCGGCTTGAGCGGTGCGACGACCACGCCTCGGCGCGGGCGGCGGAGCTGGCCATCGAACGCCTGCGCGAGGGGGCGGTGGTGGCGCTGGTCTCCGACGCCGGCACGCCGCTGGTCAGCGACCCCGGCTTCGTCGTCGCCCGGGCGGTGATCGCTGAGGGCCTGCCGGTCCATCCGATCCCCGGCGCGTCCAGCCTGCTGGCGGCCCTGTGTATCGCCGGCCTGCCGGCGGACCGGGTGCTGTTCGCCGGCTTCCTGCCGCCGAAGTCGGGCGCCCGCCGAACGGCGCTGGAAGAGCTGCGCACCGGCCGCCAGACCCTGGTCTTCTTCGAAAGCGGCCCGCGCCTCGCCGACAGCCTGGCTGACATGGCCGCCGTGCTCGGCCCTCGCCCCGCCGCCGTCGCCCGCGAACTGACCAAGATGTACGAGGAATGCGTGCGCGGGACGCTGGCCGAACTGGCCGTCGATCCCCGCTGTCAGGGTCCGAAGGGCGAGATCGTCGTCGTGATCGGCCCAGGCGACGAGGAGACGGCCTCTGAGGCCGACGCCGACGCAGCCCTCGCCGAGGCCATGACCCGGTTGCCGCCGGGTGAGGCGGCGGCGGAGGTGTCCAGGGCGCTGAACCTGCCGCGCAAGCCGCTCTACAAGCGGGCGCTGGAGCTGCAGGGCCGGTGACCCGCGCCGCGCCCCCGGCTCGCCTCAAGGCGCCGAGGGTGGTCGTGGCCAAACGCGGCTGGCGGGTGGCGCTCGGAGCCCTGTCGCACCGGCTGGGGCATCGGTCCGAATGGATCGCCGCAGCCCTGTTGATGAGCCGGGGCTATCAGGTCCTGGGGTTCCGGCTGAAGACCCGGGCGGGGGAGATCGACATCCTCGCCCGGCGCGGCCGCACCCTGGCGGTGGTCGAGGTCAAACGCCGCGCCACCATGGATCTGGCGCTCGCCGCCCTGTCGGCGAAACAGTACGATCGGCTGCTGGCCGCCGGCCGGGCGGTGTTGCGCCAAAGACCCAGCTTGGCCGGGCATCTGCTGCGGATCGACATGGTGGCGCTGGCCCCGGGCCGACTTCCGCGCCATCGTCGCGGCATTGGCCGTTCGGGAGGGAGCGGGCGTGACACGTGACGATGCCGAAAGCGTGCTGACGGAAGCGGGCCTGGCCGACGACGGGGACTTTCCCCTGCTTGAGGCGGCGATCGCCTGCGCCATCCATGACTATCCGTTCCGCGACGCCGAACCGGCCCGGACCCTGGCCAACAATGCGGCCGAGCGGCTGGCGGAGCGCATCAGCGACGAGAGCCCGGACGAGGCCCTGGCCGAGACCATGGCTTCCGATCTGCGGCTGAACGGCGACCTGCTGAACTACGATCACCCCGGCAACACCGATGTCATCGACGTGGCCGAGCGCCGGCGCGGCCTGTCGGCGACCCTGGCCATCTTCTACCTCGACGCGGCGCGGCGGGCCGGGGTCAAGGCGCAGGGCGTCGACTTCCCGGGCCATTTCCTGCTGCGGGTCGAGACGTCCGAGGGGCCGGTGGCGCTGGATCCGTTCAGCCAGGGCCGGCTGGTGCTGCCATCCGAACTGACCCGGCGGGCGCTGCGGGCCGGGCTGACCCCGCACGTCGCCGACCGGCTCGATGTGTTGATGGCCCCGGTCAGCGACCGGCAGGCTCTTGTCCGGCTGCAGAACGTGCTGTTCAGCCGCGCCATCCGCGCCCAGGATTTCGAGGGGGCCGAGCGCTCGGCCCTGCGCCGCGCCCTGCTCGATCCGGAGGATCACCGCCCGTGGCTGGATGTCGCCGCCGCGCGCGAGAAACAGGGGGCTCTCGCCGGCGCGCTGGAGGCCCTGTCGCGCGCCCGCTCGCTGGACGACCCGACCGAAGTGCATCGCCGGATTTCGGTCGACAGGGTGCGGCTGCAGCTCAACTAGGCGGTCGGGCGCGCGGGCTTGCGCTGGCCCGCGCCACTGCCCATTAGCCAAGGCTCTCCCACGCGGAAGGACAAGGCATGCTCAGAGTCGCGATCCAGATGGACCCCATCGAGGCGGTCGACATCGAGTCCGACACCACCTTCCTGCAGGCGCTGGAGGCCCAGAACCGGGGCTATCCGGTGTGGGTCTATGACTTCCGGACGCTGGCGCTGGAGGACGGGCGGCTGTACTGCCGCGCCCGGCCCATCACCCTGCGCCGCAACGCCGGAGACCACGTCAGCTTCGGCGACGAGGTGAGGCTGGACCTGGCCGACGATGTCGACGTCATCCTGATGCGGCAGGACCCTCCGTTCGACATGGCCTATGTCACGGCCACCTACCTGCTCGAAATGGTGCACCCCAAGACGCTGGTGGTGAACGATCCGGCCGAGGTGCGCTCGGCGCCCGAGAAGCTTCTGGTCACGCGCTTCCCCGGCCTGACCCCGCCGACCCTGATCAGTTCGGACGTCGTCGCCCTCGCCGACTTCCACCGCCGACACGGCGATGTCGTGCTCAAGCCCCTTCACGGCGCCGGCGGCTCAGGCGTGGTGCGGCTGAAGGCCGACGATCCCAACCTTGAGGCCCTGGTCGAGATCCACGCCGTCGGTTCGCGCGATCCGCTGGTGATCCAGAAATTCCTCCCGGCGGTGTCCAAGGGCGACAAGCGCATACTGCTGGTCGACGGCGAGCCGGTCGGGGCCATCAACCGCGTGCCGGCCAAAGGCGCGGTGCGGTCCAACCTGCACGTCGGCGGCACTGCGGCGCCGGTTGAACTGACCGAGCGCGACCGCGAAATCTGCGCCGCCATCGGCCCCGAGTTGAAGCGGCGCGGCCTGATCTTCGTCGGCATCGACGTGATCGGCGACTGGCTGACCGAGATCAACGTCACCTCGCCGACCGGGGCGCAGCAGCTGAAGCGGTTTACGGGCGTCGATGCAGCGGCCTTGATGTGGGACGTGATCGAGCGCAAGCGGGCCGCGACCGCCGCCGAATAACGGCGCTCTTGCCAAAGTTGTCAGTTCATGGTTCGTTCTCTCGCGGATAGCGGGAGGGGCCGATGGTGGCCAGCGTCGTCACGGTGGCGTTCGAGGGCGTCGACGCCCGGCGCGTCGACGTTCAGGTCCAGCAGCTGTCCAGCGACCAGCCGTCCTTCACCATCGTCGGCCTCGCCGACAAGGCGGTCGCCGAGAGCCGGGAACGGGTGCGCGGGGCGTTCGCCGGCATCGGCCTGGCCATGCCGTCCAAGCGGATCATCGCCAATCTCGCGCCGGCCGACCTGCCCAAGGAAGGCAGCCATTTCGACCTGCCGATCGCCCTCGCCCTGCTGGCCTCGATGGGGGTCATACCGGCCGACGCTCTCGCCGGCTGGGCCGCCGTCGGCGAGCTGGGACTGGACGGGCAGATCGCGCCGGTCGGCGGGACCCTGCCCGCCGCCGTGGCGGTCGACGCCATGGGTCTGGGCCTGATCTGTCCCGAGGCCAACGGGCCCGAGGCGGCCTGGGCGGGCGAGGTGGCGGTGCTGGCGCCGCGCTCGCTGATCGGCCTGGTCAACCATTTCAAGGGCGTCCAGGTGTTGCGCCGGCCCGAGCCGGGGGCGATGCGCTCGGGCGAGCGCGTGCCGGACCTGCGCGAGGTCAAGGGACAGGAGAGCGCCAAACGGGCGCTGGAGATCGCCGCCGCCGGCGGCCACAATCTTCTGTTCGTCGGCCCGCCGGGTTCGGGCAAGTCGATGATGGCCGCGCGTCTGCCGGGCCTGCTGCCGCCGCTGACGCCGAAGGAGCTGCTGGAGACCTCGATGGTCTGGTCGGTGGCCGGGCTGATCGAGCGCGGTGCGTTGACCCGCGACCGGCCGTTCCGCTCGCCGCACCATTCGGCCTCGATGGCGGCCCTGACCGGCGGCGGGCTGCGCGCCAAGCCGGGCGAGGCCTCGCTGGCGCACAATGGCGTGCTCTTCCTCGACGAACTGCCCGAATACAGCGCCCAGGCCCTCGACTCCCTGCGCCAGCCGCTCGAAACCGGCGAGATCGTCGTCGCCCGGGCCAACGCCCACGTCCGCTATCCGGCCCGGTTCCAGCTGGTGGCGGCGATGAACCCGTGCCGCTGCGGCCTCGGCGGCGGCGGCAAGGGGGCGTGCGGCAAGGCCCCGCGCTGCCAGCGTGACTATCAGAACCGCATCTCCGGGCCGATGTTCGACCGCATCGACCTGACGGTCGAGACGCCGCCGGTCACTGCCTCCGACATGGCCCTGCCGCCGCCGGCCGAGGGCACGGCCGAGGCCTCGGCGCGCGTCCACGCCGCCCGGGCGCTGCAGGAGGATCGTCTGCGGGCGGCCGGCATCGACCCCGACACGGCCCGGGACCAGGCCGTCAACGCCCGCGCCTCGGGCGAGACGCTGGATCGCTTCGCCACCCCGGACGAGGCCGGGCGCGCCCTGCTGATGCGGGCCGGGGAGGCCGGCGGCCTGACCGCCCGGGGTTGGACGCGCACCCTGCGGCTGGCCCGCACCATCGCCGACCTCGACGGCTGCGACGGGGTGTTGCGCCGGCACATCGCCGAGGCCCTCGTGCATCGGCGCTCGACCATCGGGGCCCACGCCGATTTCGACCGGCAGGCCGGTCAGCGCAGCGAGACCCCGGCCTGGTGACGGCCAGACTTCCTTAACCGACCCGCTTGAAACAGCCTTAAGACATCCTGCGCCATGGTTCACCCTGCTGAGAGGATGGCCATGACGCGCAGGACGAAGGCGGTTCCGGAAACGACCCCCTCGGAGACCCCGGTCCCCGAGGGCGCCGAGCACCAGTTCCTTCGCCTGATGAGCCACGAGATGCGTACGCCGCTGAACGGCGTCATCGGCATGCTGGGCCTGTTGTCGCGGACGCGGCTGGACGGCGCCCAGCGGGCCTATGCCGAGGCCGCCCGGTCCTCCGCCGAACATCTGCTGGGTCTGGTCAACGACCTGCTCGACTACGCCCGGCTCGAGGCCGACCGGCTGGAGTTCGACTCCGCCCCGGTCGATCTCGAGGGTCTGGTGCGCGGGGTCGCGGAACTGCTGAGCCCCAGGGCGCACGAGAAGGGGCTGGAGATCGCCTGGTCGGTCGCGCCCGAGGCCGTCGACATCATGGCCGACGAGGGCCGGCTGCGGCAGGTCCTGTTCAACCTCGCGGGCAATGCGGTGAAATTCGTCGAGACCGGCGGGGTCCGCATCTCGGTCGAGCGTGCGGGCGGCTCGGCGAAGGCGCCGAGGCTGGCCTTCATCGTCGACGACACCGGACCGGGCGTGCCGGTCGAGGCGCGGGGCCGCATCTTCGAGGAATTCGGCCATGTCGACGCCACCGACGCCAGCCGCTTCGGCGGCGCGGGTCTGGGCCTCGCCGTGGTGCGCAAGCTGGCCCTCGCCATGGGCGGCGCGGTCAGCGTCGGCGACCGGCCTGATGGCCCCGGCGCCCGGTTCCGCTTCGAGGCGGCCTTCCCGGCGGTCAAGGGCGCCCCTGAGCGGGACTGTCAGTCCCTGGCCGGGCAGACGGTCGCCGTGATCAGCCCGGATCCGTTCGTGCGCGCCGCGGCCGTCGCCCAGGTCGAGGCCTCGGGCGGCTCCGTCGCCGCCAAGGCCCCGGTCGTTCTGATCGATCACGCCGCCCGGCCGACGGGCCACGGTCTCGTGCCCCGGCCGGCGGACGGTCGCGCCATCGTGCTGCTGAAACCGTCGGAACGGGACCTGATCGCCCGCTACCGCTCGACCGGCTTCCACGGCTATCTGATCAAGCCCCTGCGCCGCGCCTCCATGGCCGAGCGGGTGCTGGCCGCCTCGGGCGCCCAGCTGACGATGCAGCCCGGACCGCCGCCGCCGCCGCCCGAGGACGACCGCGTCGCCCTGACCCGCTTCTCCGGCATCCGCGTGCTGCTGGTCGAGGACAATCCGGTCGGCGCCTTGCTGGCCTCGACCCTGCTGAAGCGCGAGGGCTGCGCCGTCGAGACCGCCGCCAGCGGCCATGAGGCGCTGGATGCGCTGAAGCGGGCCCGCTACGACCTGGTCTTCATGGATATGCGGATGCCGGGCATGGACGGGCCCAGCGCCGCTCGCACCATCCGCGCCCGCGGCGACGAGACGCCGATCGTGGCCCTGACCGCCAACGCCTTCGCCGAGGACCGCCGCGCCTGTCTGGAGGCGGGGATGGACGATCATCTGGTCAAGCCGCTGGAGCTGGACGCCCTGCGCGCCTCACTGGCCCGCTGGACGAAGAGCGCGGACCGCGCCAAGGTCGCCGTCGCATAAGGGGCGCCGGGGCGTCGCCTCGAGGGACGCCTGATGACCGACACCGACACCGAAGCCGCGCCGCGCAAGGCGGGGACGAAAGACGTCTTCAAGGCCCTGGGCCGGGGCCGCGTCCTGATCACCCTGCTGCTGGGCTTCGGCTCAGGCCTGCCCTTCCTTCTGACCGGCGCCACGCTCAGCATCTGGCTGGCGGAGGGCGATGTCACCCTGTCGGCCATCGGCTTCATTTCGTGGGTCGGCCTCGCCTATTCCTTCAAATTCATCTGGGCGCCGATCGTCGACCGGTTCGACGTCCCGCTCCTCGGCCGGTTCGGGCGGCGACGCGGCTGGATGCTGTTGTCGCAGTTCCTGGTCGGCGCGGCGCTGGTCGCCATGGCCGTCATTGGTCCCGAAGGCGGGCTGACCGCCCTCGGCGCCGCCGCCCTCGTCACGGCTTTCGCGTCGGCGACGCAGGACATTGTCGTCGACGCCTGGCGGATCGAAAGCGCCGAGAACGACGAGGACCTGAGCCTGCTGACCTCGGCCTATCAGCTGGGCTACCGGTTCGCGATCCTGGCCGGCAACGCCCTGATCCTGTTCTTCGCCACCTGGCTGGGATGGAACGGGGCCTATGCGATCTGGGGCGCGGCGATGTCGATCGCCATCATCGCCACCCTGTTCGCTCGCGAGCCTCTGGACCGGTCGGCCATCGCAAGGGCGACGGGCGGCGTGGCGCCCTGGACCCCGAGCGGGATGTTCGACGTGGTTGTCGGGCCGTTCCTCAGCTTCCTCAAGACCCACAAGACCGCCGCCCTGCTGATGCTGGCCGCGATCAGCCTCTACCGTCTGCCGGACTTCGTGATGGGGCCGATGGTCGGTCCGTTCTACATCGATCTGGGTCTGACCAAGGACGCCATCGGGGCGATGCGCCTCAGCTTCGGACTGGCCGGTTCGATCTCCGGAATCGCCGCCGGCGGCCTGTTCGCGCTCAGGTTCGGCTTTGGCCGGACGTTGCTGCTGGGGGCGCTGATCGGGCCGATGTCCAACCTCGGCTACACCTTGATGGCCATGGTCGGCCTTTCGACGCCGATGTTCGCCGGCGTCCTGTTCGTCGAGAACTTCAGCGAAGGTTTGGCCGGCGCGGCCTTGGTGGCCTACATGTCGAGCCTGACGGGCATTGGCTATACGGCAAGCCAGTACGCCCTGCTCAGCTCGTTCTACGCCCTGCTCGGCAAGTTCCTGAAAGGGTTCTCGGGCGTCGTCGTCGAAAGCCTGCAACAGGGGCACGAGCTGATGGTGGCCTATGCGCTGTTCTTCGCGGGCACCGCGGCGGTCGGGATTCCCGCCGTCATCCTCTGCTGGCTGCTGGACCGCCGGAACCGCAGGCTCAAGGGGGCGCTGGGGGCGACCTGACCCGTCACCCCTCCTCGCCGATCGCCCCCTCGTCATAGGCGGCGAAGGTGGCGGCGGTGATGATCTCGCTGACCGAGGCGCCGAGCGAGACGATCTGGACCGACTTCTCGAGTCCGACCAGCAGGGGGCCAATCACGGTCGCGCCGCCCAGCTGCTGCACCAGCCGCGTGGCGATCACGGCTGAATGAATCGCCGGCATGACCAGGACGTTGGCGTGGCCGGTCAGGCGCATGAAGGGATAGGCGGCGCGGGCGTCGGGATCGAGCGCCAGCTCGGGCGGCATCTCGCCCTCGTATTCGAAATCGACGCCGCGCTGGTCGAGGATGCGGATCGCCTCGCGCACCTTCTCCGCCCGATCGCCCGGCGGGTTGCCGAAGGTCGAATAGCTGAGGAAGGCGACGCGCGGGGTCTTGCCCAGATTGCGCACCGCCGCCGCCGCCTGGATGGCGATCTCGGCCAGTTCTTCCGCGTTCGGCAGCTCGTGGATCGAGGTGTCGGCGACGAACAGGGTGCGTCCCTTGGCGAGCAGGATCGACAGGCCGATCATCCGCTCCTTGACGTCGAGGACGCGCTGGACCTCCTTCAACACCATGTTGAAATTGCGGGTCACGCCGGTGACCATGGCGTCGGCCTGGCCGCGGGCGACGAGGGCGGCGCCGAAATAGTTGCGGTCCTGGTTGATCATCCGCTGGACGTCGCGACGCAGATAGCCGCGGCGTTGCAGGCGGGCGTACAGCCAGTCGGTGTAGTCGTCGTTGTGCTCGCTGACGCGGGCGTTGACGATCTCGATCGCCATCTCATCGAAATTGAGACCGGCCTCGGCGGCGTTCTGGCGGATCAGATCCTCGCGCCCCAGCAGGATGGGGGTGCCCAGCTCCGCCTGTTTGAAACCCCAGGCGGCGCGGATGACGGCGGTCTCCTCGCCCTCGGCGAACACCACCCGCTTGTTGGGGGCGGCGCGCACGGCGCCCGAAATGTTCTGCATCAGGGCGGCGGACGGATCGAGCCGCGAGCGCAGCTCGGTGCGGTAGGCGTCCATGTCCTCGATCGGCTTGCGCGCCACGCCGGTGTCCATCGCCGCCTGGGCGACGAACGGCGGGATGTACCAGATCAGGCGCGGGTCGAACG
>JAHJNW010000001.1 GCA_018820665.1 Alphaproteobacteria bacterium
CCTCGCCCAGATTATGCGGCGGGATATTGGTCGCCATGCCGACGGCGATGCCGCCGGCGCCATTGACCAGCAGGTTGGGGATCCGCGCCGGCAGGACGACGGGCTCCAGCTCCTTCTCGTCGTAGTTCGGCTGGAAATCGACCGTGTCCTTGTCGATGTCGGTCAGCAGCGCCAGGGCCGCCGGAGCCATCCGCGCCTCGGTGTAACGCATTGAGGCCGGCATATCGCCGTCGACCGAGCCGAAATTGCCCTGGCCGTCGACCAGCATCAGCCCCATCGAGAACGGCTGGGCCATGCGCACCAGCGCCATATAGACCGAGGCGTCGCCGTGCGGGTGGAAGCGGCCCAGCACGTCGCCGACCACGCGGGCGCATTTCGAATACGACTTGTCCGGCGTCATCTTCAGGTCGTGCATCGAATACAGGATGCGGCGGTGCACGGGCTTCAGCCCGTCGCGCGCGTCCGGCAGGGCGCGGCTCACGATCACGCTCATGGCGTAGTCGAGATAGGAGCGGCGCAGCTCGTCCTCGATGGTGATGGTGGAGATGTCGCCGCCTGCGCCCGACGAGGGCGGCAGGGCGTTAGTGTAGCTGTCGTCGGTCAAGGAAATCGGGCTTTAAATGGCCGGAATCGGAACGTGATCCGCTAACGGGTTTTCTAGCATCCAGGGGCTGTGGTGGCAAAGCGAAGCCGCGTGTCAGCCATCATCAGCACAAGGGATATTTCACCATGCGCGCCCATCGCCTCCTCGCCCTCGCCGTCCTGCCCCTCGCCGCCTCGCTCGGCGCCTGCGTCAGCGTCACCGACAATGACTACGGCAGCGCCCCGGATCGGGCCGCCGTCGGCGATTTCGGCGAGGCGACCCTGATCAATACGTCCGGCGCCAACATCGGCCGGGCCGTCCTGACCCAGGGCCCGACCGGCCTGGTGATCCGCATCGAGGCCGACGGCCTGACCCCGGGCTGGCACGGCGTCCACATCCACGCCACCGGCGAATGCGCCGCCCCCTTCACCTCGGCCGGCGGCCATATCAACCACGCCGAGCCCAAGGCCCCGCACGGCCTGCTCAACGCCCAGGGCCCCGACGACGGCGACCTGCCCAACATCCACGCCGACGCCCAGGGCCGGATCCGCGCCGAGGTCTTCACCACCCGCGCCCGCATCGCCGCCGACGGCCCGGGCCAGTGGCTGTGGGACGCCGACGGCTCGGCCCTGGTGATCCACGCCAACGTCGACGACCACCGCAGCCAGCCGATCGGCGGGGCGGGAGACCGGGTGGCCTGCGGGATCATGGCCGCGGGGTAGGCGCACCGCGCGGGCGGAACCGTCTCCTCCCCGTCGCACCGCGATGGGGAGGGGGACCGCGAAGCGGTGGAGGGGCTCTCCACCCCCGGCGCCGCTCGCCCGCCGCGCCTATCGAGGCCGGCAAGCCGCCCCTCCCCCGCCGTCATCCTCGGGCTTGACCCGAGGATCAGACCGTCCGGTGCTCCGTCGAACGCCCCACGGTCGCGCTCGCGGGGCCGTCACCGCCGCCCAGCCCGCCTCCCGCCTCTGATCCTCGGGTCAAGCCCGAGGATGACGATGGCGATGTTGTGGGGCGGGGTGCGGAAAGCCGTCGCCGGGAAGGTCCGCTTTGGGTGGGGAGCGGACATCAGTCCACTGCCGCATCGCACCGCGCCAGCAAGCTTCCAAGCGGCTCCGCCTCTTCGGCGTCATGGACGCCAGCGGCTGACAGGTAGCGAAGCAGAAGGGCCCGAAGATCGTCGGGCTTCGGCGGCAGCCCCTCCACCTGTGAGATGCGCACCCGGTCTCCTAGGGCTTCCAGCTTAAAGACTTGACCATCGGGGCCATAGCCAACTGGATAGACGCCATCCCGAACGTCGATAGCTTCGAGGTCCATCTCAGCCCGTGAGACCGAGGAGTAGAACAGTGCCGGCTCATCAGCGGCCACGATCAGTTTGATCTTTGACTCGGTTGCCATGCGCCAGCTTTAGACATTGGCCCGACGTCCGCAACGGGTCGGTACCGGACAACAGCTCGCTGCCAGATAGCGGACCCTGGCCAGCGTCACCCGGGCAGGGCAACACTACGTCGGCTCCGGGTGCCACCGTCGATCAACTCCACCGGCCGTAAACGTACCGCCGCGCTAACCCGCACAGCCAGCCGACTGCGGTTACTCCCCCAAGAAGCCAAAGCTCAAGCATCGAAACCTCGCCCATTCGCGACCAGACCACCAGTGCGAACAGGCTGAGGACACCGATGCCCATCCCGGACGCGAGCACCCATTCGCCCTTTGTGGCGTCCACCTTCGCATGCTCGTGGTTACGGGGGCGGCGGCTGACAGCAAACGTCGCGGTGACGAGCAGGATCGTTGCTAGGACCAGGATCACCTTTGTTGCACCTGCGGGTACACTTAGAGCAGCACAGCTATTTCCCGACGTTGCCTTCGATAGGCGATGTCCGCAATGGGTCGTGAGCGGACTGTCGGGCGATTAGCGGACGTCGTTCTCAGCCTCGTATTGGCTGCCCGGCGGAATGCCGGGCTCGATAGCAATCGACAGCGACCGTCCCTCAATAAACCCGGACAGGCCATAGGCGGGGTCGAGTTCCACCCGAAAGCCCTCATTCGGGCCACGCACGATGCTGAGGCCCATCAACGCATTCTGGTGATTGAAATCGTCAAGCTGCATCCCCGTGACCTCGTCTATCCGGAAGGCGACGACGGCGTGGCCTTCGAAGACGTAAGGACCATCCGGTTTAATCGCGCGGGTTACTTTGAAGCCGTGGACGCGGAGCCGGCACGAGGGTCCGGCGCGGTCGAACGCGATGCTGGTGACCTCGGCGTCATGAAAGCGAGGAGCGTGGCCGTCGAACCACGCCACAAGCTCAGGCCCACCGGGCACGGCGTTCAGCAGTTCGATATTCACAGTGGACACCCCCATCAAACAGCCAACGTGAATGAGCCACTCAAGGTCCGCAACGGGCCGTGAATCGATGCTCGCTCACGGGCGGAAGCCAGGCGTCAGTCGCGGCTGGGCAGCTTCGTTCCACACCACGGGCAATAGGCGATCGTGATCATGCTGCTTCCACCGTCATGGATCATGATCCCGTAGGACGGACCGTTCGGCCAGTAGTCGATCAGGCAGTCTGGACAATCGTGTCGGTCCGGATGCTGCTCGCAAACGGACTCCACGTTCGACCGCATCATTTCGCAGCAATGGCCCGCCATGGAGTGATCTCGCATCAAACCCGGAAGGTCCGCAACAGGTCGATCCCTGACCCGCCGGTGCCCCCGTGAAGCCGCCCCGGGGTGGATTCCCGATACCTGCCAACCCGGCCAAATCGCGCCAAACCCTGTCATCCCGGGCGCCCCGCCCTCGCGAGGCGGGGCTTCTGCGGAACCCGGGCCGGATCAGGCCTCGCGAGGCGGCCTATGCGCCGGCCAAGCCTCGCCAGACGGGCGACCGCGCCCCGGAATCCCCCACGCCGCCGGGCCCCGAAGCCCTACGACCGATCCTGACGCACCGCCGCCCTACACTGCGCGCGAACGGTCTTTGACATCGTCGCGACAGAGCCGCCCCGCCCAGGATCGGCTGACCGAAAGTGTCGGGATGACAGGGTTTCGCGATTTTTGCGCGACAGGGTCAGTCGGCGCGGAACTGCAGCTGCGCCAGCCGCGCATACAGCCCGCCCTGGGCGATCAGGGCGGCGTGGGTCCCCTCCTCCACCACCCGGCCGTCCTCCATCACCACGATGCGGTCGGCGCGCAGCACGGTGGCGAGGCGGTGGGCGATGACGATCGTGGTGCGGTGCTCCATCGCCTGGTCCAGCGCCGCCTGCACCAGCCGCTCGCTCTCGGCGTCCAGCGCCGAGGTCGCCTCGTCCAGCAGCAGGATCGGCGCGTCGCGCACCAGCGCCCGGGCGATGGCCATGCGCTGGCGCTGGCCGCCCGACAGGCTCTTGCCGCGCTCGCCCAGCGGGGTGTCGAACCCCTCCGGCAGGGCGGTGATGAAGCCCAGGGCCTGGGCCTCCTCGGCGGCGGTGCGGACCTCGGCCTCGCTGGCCGTGTCACGGCCGAAGCGGATGTTCTCGCTGGCCGAGCCCGAGAACAGCGGCGCCTCCTGCGACACCCAGGCGAAGCGGCCGCGCACGGCGACCGGATCGGCCTCGCGCACATCGATCCCGTCGACCGAGACGACGCCGGACTGCGGATCATAGAAGCGCAGCAGCAGGCGGAAGACCGTGCTCTTGCCCGCCCCCGACGGCCCGACCAGGGCCACGGTCTCGCCCGGCCGCACGGTCAGGGAAAAGCCCTTCAGCGCCGGCAGATCCGGGCGGCCGGGATAGCTGAAGCCGACCGCCGACATCGACACCTCGCCCAGCGGCGGCTCGGGCAGGGCTCGCGGCGCGGCCGGCGGGGCGATCGACGGCTCGCTGCGCATAAGCTCGTCGATCCGCTCCATCGCCCCGGCCGCCTTCTGCACATCGCCCCAGCTCTCGCCCAGCGCGCCGACGGCGCCGGCGGCGAACACCGACAGCAGGACGAACTGCAGCAGCGCCCCCGGCGTCATCCGCCCGGCGATCACGTCCTGGGCCCCCAGCCACAGCACCAGGGTGACGCCGCCGAACATCACCACGATGATCATGGCGGTCATCAGGGCCCGCGCCTTCATCCGCACCAGCGACACGCCGAACGCCGCTTCGACGGCGTCGCCGAAGCGGGCGATGGCGCTCTTCTCGCGGCCGAAGGCCTGCACCGTCTCGATGGCGTCGACGCTCTCGCCGGCGAAGCCCACGGCCTGGGCGAACTGGTCCTGCGAGGCCACGGTCAGCTTGCGCACCTGCCGCCCGAACAGGAACAAGGGCCCCAGCAGCAGCGGCACCACCAGCAGCACCAGGCCGGTCAGCTTGGGGCTGACGATGAACAGCAGCACGGTCCCGCCGATCAGGGTCAGGAAGTTGCGCAGCGCATAGGACACCGAGGTGGTCAGCAGGGTCTCGACCAGGGCGATGTCGGTGGTCAGGCGCGACAGCACCTCGCCGGTCCGCATGGTGGCGTAGAAGGACGGATCCAGCGTCAGGATGCGGCCGAACAGCCCCTTGCGCACATCGGCCACGACCCGCTCGCCGGTCTTGGTGACGAAATAGTAGCGCACCGCCGTCGCCAGGCCGAGGAACAGGGCGTTGAGGCCCAGCACGATGAACCAAAGGTTCAGACGATCGCCGCCGTTCTCGAAGCCATGGTCGATCGCCCCGCGCGCCGAGACGGTCAGGGCCAGCGAGGCCGCGGTGGACAGGATCAGCGACACCGCCGCCAGCGCCATATGACCCTTGTGCCGCAGGGCATAGGGCAGCAGCCGCCCCAGCGGCCGGATGTCCCGCCGTTTCGCCCGCCGCTCGCCGGCCTCGCCCATCTGCTCCATCAAAAGCGCGCCCGCGCCGGGCCGCCCATGAAGTTCGGCGACGTCGGGGGCGGGAGCTGTGCTGTCTGTCATGGCGCGCGCCTCTTGCCCCGGAACGGGCCCCGGTGTAAACGCCGCCGCTCATTCCCGCCCTGTTCCGGCGGGTTTTCTCATTTTCGCGCACCGACGGTCGGCATCGTCATCGCGCAGAGACCGGATACCGACCATGAAGGCCGATACGCACCCCGACTACCACTTCATCACCGTGACGATGACCGATGGTACGACCTATCAGACGCGCTCCACCTACCAGAAGGAAGGCGCGACCCTGAACCTGGACATCGATCCGCTGACCCACCCGGCCTGGACCGGCGGCAACCAGCACCTGATGGACCGCGGCGGCCGCGTCTCGCGCTTCAACAACAAATTCGGCGGCTTCATCAAGAAGTAGGCGGTCTGGCTTCAAGGCCACACCCTCCGTGAAGACTTGCGGCAAGGCGTCGGTCCCCGGACCGGCGCCTTTGTGTTTGCCCGGAACGCCGATACCATGGCGGCGTTGGACCACCGGGGCGTAGGCGCAGAGTTTCTGCGTGGAATCGGGCGAAGAGCAGCAGTGATGAATCGACGACAACTGGGTCTGGGCGCGGCGGTGACCGCCTTTGCGTCCGCCAACGGCCTCGCCGCCATGGCGCAGGTTCGCGACCCCGCGTCGGTCGCCTTCTACGACAGCTTCAACGACCAGCTGGCCCGCCTGCCCGCCGCCATCCAGCCCGACGTCCGCGCCTTCTACGAGATGAACGGCTGGCGGCCGGTGTGGACCGCCGAGCGCCTGCGCGCCCTCCAAGCGGCCGCCGCCATGGCCGAACGGCATGGCCTGTCGCAGGGCGACTTCTTCGATTTCGACGCCCTCGCCGCCCTGCGCGCCGCGGCCGAGATGCGCACCACGGCGGCGGCGCTGGGCTACGCCCGGGTCCTCGCCGAGGGCCGGGTCCGGCCCGAGACCGTCGAAGACCTGTGGGAGATGCAGAAGAACCGCGTCGACCTGCCGCTCGGCCTCAACGACGCCCTCGCCCAGAGCCGGCTGGTCGAATGGCTGGAAGGCCTGGCCCCCACCGACATCGGCTATTCCAACCTGTCGGCCGGCTATGTGCGCTATCGCCGGATGATCCGCGACGGCCGCAGCTGGCCGGTGTTCCGCGCCGGCCCGACGATCGAGCCGGGGACCAGCGATCCGCGCATCCCGGTGCTGATCGAACGGCTGGTCGCCGAGGGCGATCTGTCCGCCGCCGACGGTTCGCGCCTGGCTGGCATGGGGACCTACTACGGTCCCGAGCTTGAGGAGGCGGTCAAGGGCTTCCAGGTGCGCCACGGCCTCGGCGTCGACGGCCGCATCGGCACGGGCACCCAGCGCTCGCTGTCGGCCTCGGCCGAGGACCGCGCCCGCCAGATCGCGCTCAATCTGGAACGCCGCCGCTGGCTGGCCCGCGACGTCGCCCCCGAGCGCATCGAGGTCAACACCGCCGCCGCCATCATGGTCTACTGGAAGGACGGCAAGCCGGTTCACTCGAACCGCGTCGTCGTCGGCTCGCCCGAGAACCAGACGCCCAGTCTCGAGAAACAGTTCGCCTCGGTCGTCGCCAATCCGCCCTGGTACGTGCCCGCCTCGATCGCCCGCAACGAGATCCTGCCCAAGGGTCCGGGCTATCTGGCGGCCAACAACATGTACATGTCGAACGGCACGGTCATCCAGCGCGCCGGCCCGACCGCGGCCCTCGGCTATGTGAAGTTCGAGCTGCGCGACAGCTACGCCATCTTCCTGCACGACACCCCGGCGAAGTCGGCCTTCAACCTGTCGATGCGCCAGCGCAGCCACGGCTGCGTCCGGGTCCAGGGCGCCGTCGAGTTCGCCCGCCTGCTGCTGTCGCCCGATCCGACCCTGCTGGCCCAGTTCGACGAGGCCCAGGACACCCGCGAGACCAAACGCATCCAGACCGGCCGCGAGATCACCGTCCGCCTGCTGTACTGGACCGCCTTCGTCGACGGTCAGGGCCGCGTCGCCTTCCGCGAGGACGTCTACGGCCGCGACGACAAGCTGGCCGAGGCCCTCGGCATCCGCGTCAGCCTGCCCAAGGTCGTCGACGACGGCCGCGGCCGCGACGCCGACGACGTCGGGCCGTAGGGCTCTACTGCCGGAACGCCGCCGTCAGCCGGTCCAGCTGGCTCTGCACCGGATTGACCGCTTCTTCCTCGGGCGTGTCGAGGTACATGCGGCGGTCGAGGTGCAGCACCCTGTCGTACAGCTTCTCGGCCCGGACCAGATATTCGATCAGGGCGATGGGCAGCTCCGGATGCGTCGGCTCGGTCTCGATCTTGCGGTCGGCCAGCCGGTAGCGCGTCTCGCACGCCGCCAGCGCCGTCATGTCGCCCTCCCGCACCGCCCGCTGCACCAGCAACCACGAGGCGATCTGCATCAGCCGGGTGGTCAGCTTCATGCTCTCCCCGGCATAGGCCAGGGCCGTGGCCCGCGACAGCAGCTTGGACTCGCGTCGACCGTCGCCGTCCAGATAGGCGGCGGTGTCCTCGACCAGCTCCATGCCTTCACGGAAGGTGCGGTCGAACAGCTCCGACCGGGCGAAGTCGTCGACCACGGCGGCCCGGCTGCGTCCGGCGGGCGAGGGAATGGGATCGTCGCTGGGCATCAACTCGGTCAAACTCATCGGCAAGGCGCATCCGTATCACGACCGGCACGGTTTCGCGCGGTGCATGAACCGCCTGCAACGGCCATGCCAAAGGACTGATTCAGGGGCCGTTTCAGGGGCGGAAGTTGAACATGGCGTCGGCCGCGCTGCGCTGCGAGGACTTGCCGTCGATGGCGGCCTTCGATCGCGCGATCTCGGCCTCAAGCCCGGCGATGCGCTGTTGCAGCTCCTCGACCGAATAGGCCTCCAAGTCCTCGCGCGTCAGGGCGATCAGCGGCGCGCCTCGCGCCGGACGGGGCTCCAGATCCTCGAACATCACCGCCTCCTTCCTGGCCATTCCATGGACAGGCGCCTATCTGAACGCCCGGACACGGACGATTGCAAGAACGGGACGCGGATGCAGGCCATGGAAATCACCGGCGGATCGGGCTCCGCGGACGCCCTGGTCCTCGTCGATCGGCCCGATCCGGTCGCCGGGCCCGGCCAGATCCGCATCCGGGTGCGCGCCGCCGGGGTCAACCGCCCCGACCTGCTGCAGCGACAGGGCCGCTACCCCGCCCCGCCCGGGGCTCCGGACATCCTCGGTCTCGAGGTCGCCGGCGAGATCGACCAGATCGGCGACGGCGTCGCCCGCTGGGCCACAGGAGACCGCGTCTGCGCCCTGCTGGGCGGCGGCGGCTATGCGCAATACGCCGTCGTCGACGCCCGCCACGCCCTGCCCGTCCCCGACGATCTGGACTGGGTGCAGGCCGCGGCCCTACCCGAGACCGTCTGCACCGTCTTCGCCAATGTCTTCGAGGCCGGGGCCCTGAAGGCCGGCGAGACCCTGCTGATCCATGGCGCCACCAGCGGCATTGGCGTCACCGCCATACAGATGGCCCGGGCCGCCGGCGCGCGGGTCGTCGCCACCTCGCGAGGCGCCGCCAAGGCGGAGGCCGCCCGCGCGCTCGGCGCCGACCTCAGCCTCGACGCGGAGAACGACGAGCTTGAGGCCGCCATCACGGCCTTCGGCGGCGTGGATGTTGTTCTGGACATGGTCGGGGCCGACTATGCGGCGCTGAATCTGGCGGTGCTCAAGCCCTTCGGGCGGTGGGTGGTCATCGCGACCCTCTCCGGCGCCCGGGCCGAGATCGATCTGGCCCGGCTGATGATGAAGCGGATCGTCCTGACCGGCTCGACCCTGCGCGCCCGCCCCGCCGACGAAAAGGCCCGGCTGATCGCGGCTGTCGAGGCGACCGCCTGGCCCTGGGTCACGGCGGGACAGCTGCGCCCCCCGGTCGAGGCCACCTTCCCGCTGGAGCAGGCCGCCGCCGCCCACCACCGGCTCGAAGCGGGCGGCCATGTCGGCAAGATCGTGCTGACCGTCTGACTTTCGTTTTCTTTTACCGCGAATAAGCCTATATCGGTGTCATACGCGCCCGGCCGAAAGGTCGGGCGCCGTCGTATCCGGGACCCGTCTCAGCGGCCCAAGAACAGAAGCAAAGACGCTCATGACCGACATTCTCATGCCCAAGGCCACTGCGGTCTGGCTGGTCGACAACACCTCCCTGACCTTCGAGCAGATCGCCGACTTCTGCGGCCTGCACCCGCTGGAAGTGCGCGGCATCGCCGACGGCGACGTCGCCCGCGACATCCGCGGCGCCGACCCTGTGGTCAACGGCCAGCTGACCCGCGAAGAGCTGGACAAGGCCCAGAACGACGAGACCTACCGCATGCAGGCCGTGGTCAGCCGCCATGCCGAACTGCTGAAGACGCACAAGCCGGCCCCGAAATACACGCCGGTCTCGCGTCGTCAGGACCGTCCGGACGCCATCGCCTGGTTCGTGCGCAACCACCCCGAGGTGACCGACGCCCAGATCGCCAAGCTGCTGGGCACCACCAAGTCGACCATCGAGAGCGTGCGCAACCGCACCCACTGGAACAGCCCCAACATCAAGCCGGTCGACCCGGTGACCCTCGGCCTCGTCGGCCAGCTGGCGCTGGATGAACTGGTCAAGAAGGCCGCCGACAAGAAGGCGAAGGACGACGCCAAGAAGGGCGGCGCCACCCTGCAGCCCGCCGACGCCGCCGCCGAGCCCGCCGAGCCGGAATTCGTGCCCGAGGCCCGCGAGCGCCGCGGGGCCGAGCCGACCGCCGAGTCGGTCTTCGGTAAGAAGGACTGAGACTGAAAACGGCCCCGGATCGCTCCGGGGCCGTCTTTCCTTGTGTGGGAGGCCATCGCTAGTGCGCCCGGGCCTCCAGACTGGTGATCTGTTCCTTGAGCCGGAGCTTCTTCTGCTTGAGCTCCCTGACATGAAGCGGGTCCGCCGCCGGGTGGGTCATCTCGCGCCGGATGGTCTCATCCAGGTTGCGGTGACGGTTTCCCAGTTCGCGGATACGAGCTTCGATGGTCATGGCTTGCGCCTCCATGTCTAAGGGACCAGTACAGTCAGCGCCGGGTCTGACCGGCTGTAGAATCACATTCCAGTGAACTGCCGACCGTCCTGATACGGACCACCCTGGAGCCCGAATTGGCCGAAGATGTGAACGGAGCCGTACGGAACCCTTCCGGCTCGAACCCCGCCCGTCTGATCGTCGGAATTTCCGGAGCCTCGGGCGTGGCTTACGGCGTCCGGGCGCTGGACGCCCTGCGCGAGCTGGGGGTCGAGAGCCATCTCGTCGTCACCCGCGCCGCCCTGCTGACCCTGTCGCAGGAGACCGATCTTTCGGCCGACGACCTGACCGGTCGCGCCGACGTGACGCACCGGCTCAATGACGTCGGCGCCTCGATCGCCTCGGGGTCATTCCGCACCATGGGCATGCTGATCGCCCCGTGCTCCGTCCGCACCATGAGTGAGATCGCCACCGGGGTGACCTCGACCCTGCTGACCCGCGCCGCCGATGTGGTGCTGAAGGAGCGGCGGCCGCTGGTGCTGATGGTGCGCGAGACGCCGCTGCATCTGGGCCATCTGCGCACCATGACGGCCCTGACCGAGATGGGCGCCATCATCGCCCCGCCCCTGCCCGCCTTCTATGCCAAGCCGGCCTCGATCGCCGAGATGGTCGATCAGTCCGTCGGCCGGGCGCTGGACCTGTTCGGCCTCGACTGGTCGGGCGTGCGGCGCTGGAACGGGCTCAAGGGCCCGACAGACGAATGAGCGAACTGTGGGACTGGGCCGTGAAGGCCTATGCCGCCGACGGCGTCGGCGAGGCCTCTCTGCACCTGCAGGACGCGGCCGGCCAGAATGTGCCGCTGCTGCTGTGGGCGGCTTGGGCCGCGCGGACCGGGCGCGCGCCGGACGCCGATGCGCTGGAAGCCGCCTGCGACGTGGCCCGGGCCTGGCAGGAGACGGCGATCACGCCGCTCCGGGCCGTGCGGCGGCAGATGAAGGGCCGCAATCCCGATCTCGACGACGCCGACCGGGAGGCGGTGCGGGCCCAGGTCAAGGCCGTGGAGCTGGCGGCCGAGCGTCGGTTGCTGGCGGCGCTGGAGGGCCTGTCCCCGCCGCCCGCTGGGTCGCCCAAGCCGGTGCTCGAGGCCCTGATCGCGGTCTCGCGGCAGTGGTCGCCGATGACGCCGCGGCCCGGCCTGACCGCGCTCGCCGAACGTCTTCCGGCCTGAGCCGACGCACGCTATAAGCCCGCCTCCGGGGCCCCGACCATGAATGACGACGATCCGTTTCTGAGCGAGGAAGACCAGGCGCTGCACGCCCGGCTCAAGGAATTGCGCCAGGAGCACGCCGACCTCGACGCCTCGATCGAGGCCTTGTCCCAAATGCCCGTGCCGGACCAGCTGATGATCGCCCGGCTGAAGCGCAAGAAGCTGACCCTGCGCGACGAGATCGTGAAGATCGAGGCGATCGTCCTGCCGGACATCATCGCCTAGGCGCTAGCGGCCCTTCTTGCGCACCCACATGGCGGCGTCGGCCTCGGCCAGCCAGACTTCGGGGTCGCTGTGGGCGGCAAAGGCGCGGACGCCGAACGAGCCGCCGAGGCCGGCCGAGCGGCCCTCCCATTCGAACGGCGTCTCCTCGAGCGCGGCGGCCAGGCGGCGGGCCTTGTCGCGCCCCTCCTCCAGACCGGCGTTGAGCATCAGCAGGCCGAACTCGTCGCCGCCCAGCCGGCCGACGGCGTCCGACTCCCGAAGATTGGCCCGCATCATCCCGGCGACATGGACCAGGGCCGCATCGCCGGCGGCGTGGCCGAGGGCGTCGTTGACGCCCTTGAAGCCGTCGAGGTCGAGGTAGAGCAGGACGGCGGGGACGTCGTGGCGCTGGCAGAAGGCCATGGCGCTCTTCATCGCGGCGACGAAGCCGCGCCGGTTCAGGGCCGGCGTCAGCACGTCGTGGTCGGCCGCGGCCTCGGCCGCCTCGGCGCGGCGGCGCAGGGCCTCGACCTCGGCGCGCAGGCGCTCGATCTCGTCGTAGGGGTCGATGACGGCCGCATGGGTCACGAACGAAGAGGCCTCCCCGGCGGGCGACTCACCACGCCCGGCCAACGCCCAGCCTAACGCCGTCGGTTGCGGGCGCAACGCGAGTCCTGTATCGCGCCGCTTTCGTCGAAAAGGGCCGCGACTCATGACGACCGGAACGCCTCCTGTGGCGATCATCATGGGCAGCCGCTCGGACTGGCCGACGATGAAGCACGCCGCCGACGCGCTGGACCGGCTGGGCGTGGCCTGGGAGGCCAAGGTCGTCAGCGCCCACCGCACCCCCAAACGCCTGTTCGACTTCGCCACGGGCGCCCGCGCCGCGGGCTACAAGGTCATCATCGCCGGGGCCGGGGGCGCCGCCCACCTGCCCGGCATGGCCGCCGCGATGACCGAACTGCCGGTGCTGGGCGTGCCGGTCGAATCCAAGGCCCTGAAGGGCATGGACAGCCTGCTGTCGATCGTCCAGATGCCCGGCGGCGTGCCGGTCGCCACCCTCGCCATCGGCGAGCCCGGGGCCAAGAACGCCGGCATCCTCGCCGCCCAGATCCTCGCCCTGTCCGACGAGGTCCTCGCTGGCCGGCTGACGGCCTTCCGCGAGGCCCAGACCGAAGCGGTCCACGAGACGGTCGAGGACTGAGTGACCGCGTTTCCGCTGCCTCCCGGATCGACCCTCGGCATTCTCGGCGGCGGCCAGCTGGGCCGGATGCTCAGCCAGGCCGCGTCGCGGCTGGGCTTCAACGTCGTCATCCTCGATCCGGAAGAGAACAGCCCCGCAGGGCGCGTGTCGCAGGGCCAGATCGTCGCCGCTTATGACAATCCGACGGCGCTGGGCGTGCTGGGCCAGACCTGCGCCGCCGTGACCTTCGAGTTCGAGAATGTGCCGGCCGCCTCGGTGGCGCGGCTGGCCGAAGGGGGGGCCGTGGTCTCGCCGGGCCCGCAAGCCCTGGCCGTGGCCCAGGACCGGGTCGAGGAGAAGACCTTCCTCAACGGCGTCGGCGCGACCACCGTCGACTTCGCGCCGGTCGACAGTCTCGATGACCTGCTCGCGGGGCTGGAGCGTCTGGGCGCCCCGGCCCTGCTGAAGACTCGCCGTGACGGCTATGACGGCAAGGGCCAGGTCTGGGTGCGCTCGGCGAAGATGGCCGCCGACGCCTGGCACGCGGTCGGCGAACGTCCCGCCATTCTTGAGGCCCGGGCCGACTTCACGCGGGAACTGTCGGTGATCGCCGCGCGCGGCCGCGACGGCAAGATCGCCGTCTATCCGCTGGGCGAGAACATCCACAAGGGCGGCGTGCTCAAGACCACCGTCGCCCCCGCCGCCGTCGACGCGAAGACGGAGAAGCGGGCCAGGGCCATCGCCAAGGCCATCCTCGAGGGCCTCGACTATGTCGGCGTGCTGGGGGTCGAGCTGTTCGACATTCCTGGTAAGGACGGGGTCGACGGGACGCTGCTGGTCAACGAGATCGCGCCGCGCGTGCACAACACCGGCCACTGGACCCAGGACGGCTGCGTCTGCGACCAGTTCGAACAGCATATCCGCGCCATCGCCGGCTGGCCGCTGGGGCCGACGGCGGCCCACGCCCGGGTCGAGATGACCAATCTGCTGGGCGAAGAGATCGACCAGTGGTCGAAGCTGGCCGGCAAGGCCGATACGCGCCTGCACCTGTACGGCAAGGCGGAGGCCCGCCCCGGCCGGAAGATGGGCCATGTGAACCGGGTGAAGCCGCTGGACTGACCCTGACGAGGGGTACGGGATGACAGGGTTCTCACTGAAAAATGTGGGCTGTCGCTTCATGAACAATCGGAC
>JAHJNW010000083.1 GCA_018820665.1 Alphaproteobacteria bacterium
AGGGCAATGCCACCTATGACGCGCTGAAACCGATGATCGGCGGCACGCTCAACATCAAGCACGTCCGCGCCCATTGGGACGAAATCCTGCGGCTGGCCACCTCGATCAAGCAGGGCACGGTGACGGCCTCCCTGATGCTCCGAAAGCTCGGCAGCTACCCACGCCAGAACGGCCTGGCCGTGGCGCTCCGCGAGCTGGGCCGCATCGAGCGCACGCTGTTCATCCTGGACTGGCTGCAAAGCGTGGAACTGCGCCGCCGCGTGCATGCCGGCCTGAACAAGGGCGAGGCGCGCAATGCGCTGGCCAGGGCAGTGTTTTTCAACCGCCTGGGTGAAATCCGCGACCGCAGTTTCGAGCAGCAGCGCTACCGGGCTAGCGGCCTCAATCTGGTAACGGCTGCCGTCGTGTTGTGGAACACGGTCTATCTGGAACGGGCTGCACATGGGCTGCGTGGCAACGGCCATGCCGTAGATGACGCGCTGTTGCAGTACCTGTCGCCGCTCGGTTGGGAGCACATCAACTTGACCGGCGATTACCTCTGGCGCAGCAGCGCCAAGATCGGCGCGGGCAAGTTCAGGCCGCTACGGCCGCTGCAACCGGCTTAGCGTGCTTTATTTTCCGTTTTCTGAGACGACCCCACCAAGTCGGTGCTGATCGCGCGCGACGCCGACATCCTGGGGCCCATGGGTCAGGCCGGCCTGGCCTCGGCCTTCGTCTCCATCACCACCCTGGACCGGGGCTTGGCCCGCGCCATGGAGCCCCGCGCCTCAACCCCCGCCAAACGGCTGGAGGCCATCAGCCGTCTCGCCGATGCCGGCTGTCCCGTCGGGGTCGGCTTCGCCCCGGTCATTCCCGGCCTGAACGACCACGAGCTGGAATCAGTGCTGGAGGCGGCGGCCAAGGCCGGAGCGACCCGGGCCATGTATGTCACCCTGCGCCTGCCGCTGGAGATCAAGGATCTGTTTCGCGAATGGCTGGCCGACGCCCGCCCCGATCGAGCCGCCCGCGTCATGTCCCTGATCCGCCAGACGCGCGGAGGCAAGGACTATGACGCCGACTGGTCCCAGCGGATGAAGGGAACCGGTCCCGTCGCCGAACTGATCGGCGCCCGCTTCAAGGCCGCCGTCAAACGCTACGGCCTGGATGCGCCGCTGCGACCGCTCGACGAAACCCAGTTCCGCATCCCCGCCGACGCCCGGCCGCAGTTGGAGCTGTTCGGCTGAATCATGCGACGCTTGGCCGACGCTCGTAATCTTGACGGAAGACGCCCGCCTTTTCAGCCTGTTGAGAGCGTCAAACCACCCTGAACCCGGCGCTTTCCACTGGCGTGGTAAGGTCGTGAACAGGTCTTCGACAATTCAGCGCCTCGGGGAGCTCCCGCCAAAATGTGCACTAAAGTGCACTCATTTTTCTTGAACGATCAGGCCTCGTCCGCCGCCGACGGATCGACGGCCCGTGTCACCAGATCGCGCCAGGTCGGGTCCGTGTCGTCGACCAGATCGACATCCTCCATCAGGGCCACCGCCCCCTCCCCGTCCGGCAGGATGAGGCCCAGGATCTCCATCGCCTCGCCGTCCGGCCCCAGATGGCTCTCGGCCTGGACGGCGACGGCCGCCTGTTCGCCGTCCTCCTCCCACCAGATCACCGGCTGGGGCAGGTCCATGGCGATGGGGCGCGGGTCGTCGGTCTCGCCCAGGGCGAAGACGGCTCGGCGCGCCTGGACGTCCTCCAGGGTCGCCACCGCCCCGACGAAGGGCGTCAGCCGGCCCCAATCGTCGACGTCGAACCCGCCCCCGTCGTCCTCCGGCCCCGCGCGCAGTTCATCATCCATGGGCCTACCGCTTGAAAACACCGACAAGTTCGACATGGGCCGACCAGAGGAACTGGTCCACCGGCGTGACGCGCTCCAGCCGGAACCCGGCGTCGATCAGCACTCGCGCATCCCGCGCAAAGGTCTGGGGATTGCACGACACCCCGACTACGACGGCCGCCTTGGTCCCGGCGATCTGGGCCGTCTGGTCGATGGCTCCCGCGCGCGGCGGGTCAAAGACGATGGCCTCGCACCCTTTCAGGTCATAGGGGGTCAGGGGCCGTCGGAACAGGTCGCGCGCCTCGGCCGTGATCGGCTTCATCCCCTTGGCCGAGCCCACGCCCGCCTTCAGGGCCTCGATCCCCACCTTGGACGCATCGGCCGCGATCACCGGCGCCACCGTCGCCAGCGGGAAGGTGAAGGTCCCGGCGCCGCAGAACAGGTCGGCGATCTTCTTGGCCCCCTTCACCGCCGCCACGGCCCGCTCAACCATGGCCGCCTCGGCCTGGGGCACGGCCTGCAGAAAGCCCCCCGGCGGAAGGGGAACGGTGGCGGGGCCGAAGCCGATCAAGGGTTGACGCGCCATCATCAGGGTATCGCCGGCGAGGCTC
The DNA here is from genome assembly GCA_018820665.1 of Alphaproteobacteria bacterium. Lineage (GTDB taxonomy): Bacteria > Pseudomonadota > Alphaproteobacteria > Caulobacterales > Caulobacteraceae > Brevundimonas. The sequence continues at coordinate 2,422 of JAHJNW010000083.1, forward strand.
AGCCGCGCCAGATCGGCCCGCCGCGCCGCCTCTATGGCCCGCATCTGGGCGTCGGCCGACAGCCCCCCGCCCGAGCGCCGCTCGACCCCCGTCACATCCACGTCCAGCCCCGACAGGGTCCAGGTCACGTGAAGGGTCGGCGCCGACTTGGGATGCTCCAGAAAGGCCGCCGCCACCTCGGTCAGGGCCGGGATGGCGCGGATGATCCGGGAATCGGCCACCGGGCATTCCCGCACCTCGACCAGCCGCCACGACCGCCGCGCCTTGAAGCCCAGCACGACCCGACCGTCCTGGGTCCGGCGCGCGTGCAGGGCTGCGCGACGTCGCGTCCCAGGCGGGCTCGCCACCGTCGCCTCGACCTCGGTCTCGATCGCCTCGCGCGCCAGGGCCCGCCGCACCTGTTCGCGCTTCCACTCCAGATAGGGTTGATCCGCCCAGTGTTGCAGCGAGCAACCGCCGCAGTCGCCGTACTGGGGCGACACCGGCGCGATCCGGTCCGTGCTGGGGGTCACGATCTCGACCTGCTCCAGCCGTCCATCGACGACCTCGCCCCGCACCGTCTCTCCCGGCAGGGTCAGGGCGGCGAAGACCGGCCCCTGCGGCGTCTCGGCGACGCCGTCGCCCTGCCCGCCGACGCGGCTGATCGTAAAGGTCTGCATCGCCGGGCTTCTAGCCCCGCCGCGCCTCCGCGCCAAGCGGCGCGCTCGGATCAGCCCCACACACCAGCCCGGCCTCAAGCAGCGCTAAGCGCGATAGGCCCCAAGATGAACGAAGATGAACGGGTCGCTCAAAAGCCGTTCAGCTTCGCCGTCCTAAACCTGCATGCAACAGACAGCCGGTCCAGCCGTTCAGCGCTCGTCACTGAACGTCCGACCATAAGGGATTGAAGATGCGCCTTTCCAACACGTCCCTCGCCGCAGTTGCGGCCCTTACGATCGGCGCCTTGGCCGCCCCGGTCTCCGCCTCGGCTCAGGCCTACGGCTACAGCCGGAACTACGGTTCCGGCGCCTACGCCCCCGCCTATGACTACGGCCGCTATGGTCGTCAGACCTACGATCCCTGCGCCCGCGAGCGAGAAGGACGGACCGGCGCCGGCGCCGTGATCGGCGGCGGCGCGGGCGCCGTCATCGGCTCTCAGCTGGCCGCGCGCGGCCGCCGCACCGAAGGCAGTATTCTGGGCGGGGTCGTCGGAGCCGTCATCGGCTCGCAGGTCGGCCGCTCCAGCTCTGACGCCTGCCGCAGCTATCAGGCCGGCTACGCCTCCAACGGCTATTACGGCGGCGGCTACAGCCAGCCGAGTTACGGTTATTATGACGATCGCTACACGGGCGATAACGGCTATCGCTACGACGACCGCCGCGACGACTACGCCGACGACCGTTACGATGATTACCGCTCGCGGCCGATCGATTCTTATCAGAACTCCGACCGATGCCGCTTGGCGGAAAGCCGCATCCGTCTGCCGGACGGTCGCACGGACACCCGCTATGTCCGCACCTGCCCCGACCAGTACGGCCGCTATCGCGTCGTCGATTAATTTCAGCCCCCCTGTCAAATCGACGACGTGACGGGAGCCGCCGGAGGATCAGTCCTCCGGCGGTTTCTCATTTTTTAGGGGCTACCGGCCTTTGGCCTACTTGAGCCCGTTGTTGAGAGGGCTACCGGACTTCGGCCCACTTGAGCCCGGCGGCGCAGGGTTGCCGCCTCAGGCGCGCTTCGCCCACAGCAGAAATTCGACATTGCCGTCGCCGCCGGTGATCGGGCTTTCGGTTGTCGTCTGAACCGCCCAACCCAGGGCCTCCAGCCAGTTCCAGACACGCTCCACGGCGGCGGCGTGGGCGGCGGGGTCCTTGACCACGCCCTTCTTGCCGGCGCCGGGACCGTCCGCCTCGAACTGCGGCTTGACCAGGGTGACCAGATCCGCGCCGGGCGCCGCCAGATCCAGGGCGGCGGGCAGCACCTTGCTCAGGCTGATGAAGCTGGCGTCGCACACGATCACAGACGGCGCCTCCGGAATCAGGTCGCGCGTCAGATCGCGCGCGTCCGTCCGCTCCAGATTGACCACGCGCGGATCGGCCGCCACCCGGTCGTGCATCTGTCCAAACCCGACGTCGACCGCGAACACCTTGGCCGCCCCGCGATCCAGACAGACCTCGGTGAAGCCGCCGGTGGACGCCCCGACGTCCAGCACCACCCGCCCCTCGACCGCCACAGGCCAAAGAGTCAAGGCGTGATCCAGCTTCAGCGCCCCGCGCCCGACCCAGCGGTGGGCCGGTTCCGCCTCGATTTCGGCCTCCTCGGCGATCTGCTCCGAGGGCTTGGCCACGACGCGCCCGTCCGCCTTCACACATCCCGCCTCAATGGCGGCGCGAGCGCGGGAACGGGTGTCAAACAGTCCCCGTGCGACGAGCAGTTGGTCGATGCGCATCTAAATCCTCCCCCATCGAGGGAGGGGGACCGCGCGCATAGGATAGAATCAACACTAATACCAATGATTATCTACCCAAAACTTAAGCTGCTCAATCTGGTACGGAAAATCTATATCAAA
>JAHJNW010000084.1 GCA_018820665.1 Alphaproteobacteria bacterium
GCGGCGCGGAGGCGGACGCCGCCCCGGCCCTGCCCGCGTGGGTCGCCGCGCCCGTGGCCGGCCAGCGCGCCACCATCGCCCGCTTCCCCGGCGCCAACGCCCTGGTCATCTCCGCCTCGGGCGACACCCAGCGGATGCTGTCGGAGGTCATCCGCCAGCTGGACCAGCGCCGCCAGCAGGTGCTGATCGAGGCCATCGTTGTCGAGCTGTCGGACACCGCGGTCAAGGAATTGGGCGTGCAGTGGCTGCTGGCCGGCGAGGACGGCGTGCCGATCGGCATGACCAACTATTCCGACAGCGCCACGCCGCTTTTGCCGATCGCCGGCGGGCTGGCGTCCGGCCAGTTGGACGAGGACGACCCGCTGCGCGAACAGCTGCGGAATCTGGCGGTGAACTCGTTGCTGGGGGCCAACGGCTTCGTCGGCGGGGGCGGCGGAAGCCTCGGCGACGGCCTGTTCGGCTTCATCATCAATGCGGCCAAGAGCGACGACGGGTCGAACCTGCTGCAGACGCCGTCGCTGATGACGCTGGACAATGAGGAGGCGACCATCCTCGTCGGCCAGGAAGTGCCGATCACGACCGGCGAGACCCTGCTGGACGGCAACTCCAACCCGTTCCGCACGACCCAACGTCAGGACATCGGCGTCAAGCTGATCGTCCGGCCGCAGATCAACGCCGGCGGTTCGATCACCCTGTTCCTGCGTCAGGAGGTATCGAGCATCAACGGCGTTCTTACCAACTCCGCCAGCGATCTGGTGCTGAACAAGCGCGAGCTGGAGACGACTCTGGTGGTCGACGACGGCGACATCGCCGTGGCCGGCGGCCTGCTGGACCAGAACGACCGGCTGTCGATCGACAAGGTGCCGGGGCTGGGCGACATCCCCTATGTCGGCGCCCTGTTCCGCTCGACCAGCCGGCAGCGCGGGCGGACCAATCTGATGGTCTTCATCCGCCCGACCATCATCCGCAGCCCGGCCGACGCCCAGACCCTGGCCGCCGACCGCTGGGGCTATATGCGCCAGCAGCAGCTGAACAACGACCCGACCGTCGAGCCGGGCCTCGACGAGATGCTGCGCGATTACATGCGGACCCAGGCGCCGGTGGCGCCGCCCTATGCGGTCACGGCGCCGGTCGGCGAGGTCACCTATGCGCCGCTGCCGCCGGCCCAGTCGACGCCGCAGGAGTGACGGCGGCATGATCACCCTCGTCAATCCGACCCTGCCCTACGGCTTCGCCAAGCGGCACGGCGTGATCCTGCTGGACGCGGGAGAGATCGCCCTGGTCGGCCTGCGCGAGGGGGCCGATCCGTCAGCGCTGGTGGAGACGCGCCGGGCGCTGGGCCGGCCGCTGCGCATCGAGCGGCTCAGCCAGGCCGATTTCGACCGGCGGCTATCGCAGGTCTACGCCGGCGACCATCTGAACGCCGCCGACGGCGAGGACCTGGACATGCCGTCGGGGCTGGACAGTCTGATCGACGACATCCCCGCCGCCGCCGACCTGCTGGACACGGCCGACGACGCCCCGGTCATCCGGCTGATCAACGGCATCATCGCCGAGGCGGTGCGGGCCGGGGCCTCGGACATCCATCTGGAGCCGTTCGAGACGGCCCTGACGGTGCGGATGCGGGTCGACGGCGTGCTGCGCGAGGCCCTGTCGCTGAGCCCGCGGATCACCCCGCTGCTGGTGTCGCGGATCAAGGTCATGGCGCGGCTGGACATCGCCGAGAAGCGGGTGCCGCAGGACGGGCGCATCCCCCTGACCCTCGGCGGCAAGACCCTGGACGTGCGCGTCTCGACCCTGCCGTCGCGGGCCGGCGAGCGGGTGGTGCTGCGCATCCTCGACAAGGACCAGGCCGATCTGAAGCTGGATCAGCTGGGCATGACCGGGGAGACGCTGGACGCCTTCCGCGCGGCGCTGCGCGAGCCGAACGGGATTATTCTGGTCACCGGGCCGACGGGGTCGGGCAAGACCACCTCTCTGTACGCCGGCCTGTCGCTGCTGAACGATGCGACACGCAACATCCTGACCGTCGAGGATCCGGTCGAATACGCCATCGACGGCGTCGGCCAGACCCAGGTCAACACCAAGGTCGGCATGACCTTCGCCGCCGGCCTGCGCGCCATCCTGCGCCAGGACCCGGACGTGGTCATGGTCGGCGAGATCCGCGACGTCGAGACGGCCCAGATCGCGGTCCAGGCCTCGTTGACCGGGCATCTGGTGCTGTCGACGGTGCACACCAACGACGCGGCGGGGGCCATCACCCGGCTGCGGGACATGGGCATCGAACCCTTCCTGCTGGCCTCGACCCTGCGGCTGATCGTGGCCCAGCGGCTGGTCCGCCGGCTGTGCCCGGCCTGCCGCCAGTCCGAACCGGCGGACAAGGCGACGGCGCGTCTGATCGGCTGCAAGACGAGCCAGCCGGTGTGGCGGGCGCACGGCTGCGCCCACTGCCACCAGACCGGCTATGTCGGACGCGTCGGCCTGTACGAGGCCATCACGGTCGACGACCGGCTGCGCCGGCTGATCGCCGCCGAGGCTGACGAGGACGCCATCAATGCGGTGGCCTTCGAACGGACCGACACCCTCGCCAAACGGGCCCGGGCCTTCGTGCTGGGCGGGCTGACCTCGGTCGAGGAGGCGGTACGGGTCACGCGTCAGGACGCCGGGGCGTTGCGGGACGAGGCGGCGGCCTGATGGCGGCGTTCGACTATGTGGCGGTGGACGCCGGCGGGCGCACAGTGACGGGCGCGCTGACCGCCGCCGACGAGGGCGCGGCGCGCGGCCTGCTGGAGCGGCGCAAGCTGATGCCGCTGGAGATCACCGCCGGGCGCGGCGCCATGCAGAAGGTCGACCGGGTCAAACAGGGAAAGGGCGGCAAGCTGAACGCCAAGACCCTGGCCCTGACCACGCGTCAGCTGTCGACCCTGGTGTCGGTCGCGCCGATCGAGGAGGCGCTGCGGACCATCGCCCTGCAGGCCGACCGGCCGGCCGTGCGGCGGGTGCTGGAGGGGGTCCATGGCGGGGTCATGGAGGGCCGGCGGCTGTCGGACGCCATGGCGCTGCAGGGGCAGGCGTTTCCGCCGCTGTACCGGGCCATGGTCTCGGCCGGCGAGACCTCAGGCGCGCTGGAGCCGATCCTGGAGCGGCTGGCCGACGGGCTGGAGCGCGACCAGACCGTCCGCGGCAAGGTGATCACGGCCCTGGTCTATCCGGCCGTCCTGGCGGTGGTGGCGCTGGGCGTCATCGGCGCGCTGATGACCTTCGTCGTGCCCAAGGTGGTCGACCAGTTCGACAGCATGAACCAGACCCTGCCGCTGCTGACGCGGCTGGTGATCGGCGTCTCCGATCTGATGCGCGACTGGGGCTGGCTGGCCGGGCTGTTGCTGCTGCTGGCGGGGTTGGCCGGGGCGGTGGCGTTGCGGAACCCGGCGTTCCGGCTGCAGGCCGATACGGCGCTGCTGCGGCTGCCGCTGATCGGCCGGCTGACGCGCGACCTGCACGGCGCCAAGATGGCGCGAACCCTGTCGACCATGATCGCGGCGGGCCTGCCGGTGCTGGAGGGGCTGACGATCACCGGCCGCACCGTCTCCAACCGCCGCCTGCGTCTGGCGACCGAGGCCATGGCCGACGCCGTGCGCGAGGGCGGCGGCCTGTCCGCCGCCATGCGCCGCGCCGACGTCTTCCCGCCGATCCTCGTCTATATGACCGCCTCGGGCGAGAGCAGCGGCCGGCTGGAGCCGATGCTGGAGCGCGCCGCCGACTATCTGGAGCGCGAGTTCTCGACCTTCACGGCGGTGATGCTGAGCCTGCTCGAGCCGGCCATCATCGTCGTCATGGGCGGCGTCGTGGCGATGATCGTGCTGGCGATCCTGCTGCCGATTCTTCAGATCAACACCCTGGCCATGGGGTGAGGAAAGTGAGCGTCATGACTGAACAAGAACAGAAAACCGCCAAGAGCCGTCGCAAGCGCAGCGGCTTTACACTGGTCGAGCTGATGGTGGTGATCGTCATCATCGGCCTGCTGGCGACGGTGGTGGCGATCAACGTCCTGCCCAGCCAGGACCGGGCCATGGTCGGCAAGGCCCAGGCCGACATCTCGGTGCTGGAGCAGGCGATCGAGACCTATCGCCTCGACAACCTGACCTTCCCCGACGACCTGCAGGCCCTGGTCACGCCGCCGGCCGGACTGGCCCGGCCCGAACGCTATCGCGAAGGCGGCTATGTCCGTCGTCTGCCGGAAGACCCGTGGGGTAATCCCTACCAGTACCGCCGCCCGAGCGCGCACGGCGGCCAGTTCGACGTCTTCTCCCTCGGAGCCGACGGTCGCGAAGGGGGCGAGGGCAATGACGCCGACCTCGGCAACTGGCAGGTTTAAGGGCGCTATCGCTCGCGACACGGTCGCTCGCTGCTTGAGCGCCGACGACCGCGCTCAAGCAGCGCCGCGCCGCGCGTGGCGCGATAGCGCCAGAAAAGCGCGCGCGGGCTTCACGCTCGTCGAGCTGCTGATGACGGTGACGATCATCGGTCTGGCCGCCGGCGCCGTGGTGCTGGCCGTGCCGGATCCCCGGCCGTCGGTGGCGGCGGACGCCGAGCGCTTCGCCGCGCGCCTGTCGCGGGCGCGCGAGGAGGCGGTGCTGACCAACCGGCCGGTGGCGGTCGAGGCGACGACGGCGGGCTATGGCTTCTCCGTCTTCGACGGCGCGGACTGGTCGCCGCTGAGCGACGGGCCGTTCGGGCAGGAACGGTGGAGAGAGGGCGTGTCGGTGTCGCCGACGGAACCGGTCCGGGTGGTGTTCGATCCGACCGGCGTGGCCGAGCCGGCCACCCTGACGCTGAGCCGCGACGGGCGCGCCTCGCGCATCGAGATCGACGGGGCCGGCGAGGTGACGATCAATGGTTGATCGTACCGCGAGAGAGGGCTTCACCCTGATCGAGCTGCTGGTCGCCGTGGCGGTGTTCAGCCTCGCCGCCATGGCCTTGCTGAATTTGTCGGGCGAGAACACCCGGTCGGCGGCGCGGGTCGAGACGCGGACGCTGGGCGGGCTGGTGGCCGAGAACCTGGCGGTCGAGGCGATGATCGCCCCGCAGATCGCCGAGGGCCAGACCTCGGGCGTGGTTCCGCTGGCCGGCCGTCAGTGGACCTGGACCCGCGCCGTCGAGGGCGTCGACGCCGGCATGCTGCGCATCGACATCGCGGTCGCGACGGACGAGGGCCAGGCGGCGGATCGCGTGCTGTTCCGGGCGCGCGTGTCTTGAACGTGGCCCCTCACGCTCGCGACGCGGTCGCTCGCTTCTTGAGGGGCGGGATGCTGCACGTCCGCGCTCATGCAGCGAGCGACCGCGTCGCGAGCGGTAGCGCACCACGACGCGACGGCTTCACCCTGGTCGAGGTGCTGGTCTCGCTGTTGATCTTCGCAATGATCGCGGCGGCGGGGGCGGCGGTGCTGAGCCTGTCGATCGACAACCGCTTCGCCATCAAGGCCGCCACCGACCGCACCGGCGACCTGCAGCGGATGCGCAGCCTGCTGAAGGCCGATCTGGGGCAGGCCAGCGGCCGGCGCTCGCGCGGCCCGACCGGCCGGCCGATGCCGCAGCCGATGAGCGGCCCGACGGCGCCGGGCGATCCGGTGCTGGTGCTGACGCGGGCGGGCTGGACCAATCCCGGCGAACAGCCGCGGCCGTCGCTGCAGCGGGTCGAATACCGGCTGGTCGAGGACCGGCTGGAGCGGCGCGTCGCCACCCATCTGGACGGGGCGCGGCCGGGGCCGCCGCAGGTGCTGTACCGCGGCGTGAGCGACGTGACCGTGGCCTTCGTCAGGGATGGACAGGAGACGCCGGCCTATATCGTCACGGCGGAGCGGCCGCTGCCCGACGCGGTGCGGATGCGGATGACGCTGGACGGCTATGGGCCGGTCGAGCAACTGTTTCTCGTGGGCGGCGGCTGATGCGGCGCGGCGCGAACAAACGCGAGGGCATGGCCCTGCTGACCGTGCTGCTGCTGGTGGCGGTGATGTCGGTGGTGGCGGTGGCCGTGCTGGACGACGTGCGCTTCTCGGTGCGCCGGGCGACCAACGCCGAGACCCAGGCCCAGGCCCAGTGGTACGCCTCGGGCGCCGAGGCCCTGGCCCGGCGGCAGGTGGCGGCGCTGCTGACGCTGGGCCCGGCGCGGACGCCGCTGGAGCCCGAATGGAACGGTCGGCGGCTGAGCTTTCCGATCGAGGCGGGGGCGATCAGCGCCGTGGTCACCGACGGCCAGGCCTGTTTCAACCTCAACAGCCTCGTCGAGGGCTTCGGCGAGGACCTGTTGGCGCGGCCGCTGGGGACGGCGCAATTCCTCGCCCTCGGCCGGGCCGTCGGCGCGCCGGACAGCCGCATGCGGGCGGTGGCCGACGCCCTGACCGACTGGCTGGACGCCGACGGGACCGCGCGACCGCTGGGGGCCGAGGACGGGGCCTATGCGGGGCTGGCGACGCCGTACCGGACCGGCGGGGTGATGCTGGCCGAGGTCAGCGAGCTGCGCGCGATCAAGGGCGTCGACGCTGACCTGTATCGCCGGCTGCGGCCGTTCGTCTGCGCCCTGCCGACCAGCCAGCTGTCGCCGCTGAACGTCAACACCCTGACCCCCGAACAGGCGCCGCTGTTGATGATGCTGAGCGACAACGCCCTCGGTCCCGAGAGCGCCCGGGCCGTGATCGCCCGACGGCCGCAGGGCGGGTGGTCGGACGCCGCCGCCTTCTGGGCCGAGCCCGCCATGGCGACGGCGACCGTCCCGGAAGAGGTTCGCAATCAGGTCACCGTCCTGACCCGCTACTTCAATCTCCGCGTCGAGGTGGACTATGGCGGCGGCCGCGCCGTCCGGACCGCCCTCCTCCACGCACAGCCCGGCGGCGCCGTCCGCACCGTCATCCAGCGCTGGACCCCCGAAGAATGAAACCGATCCGCCTGATCCTGATCCCCACCCTGCCCGGCCAGCCGGCGCCCTTTATGATCGTCGCCGCCGACGGCGGGGTGCTGCAGCGCGGCGTGCTGGAGCTGGACCCGCCCGAGCGGCCGGAGGCGATGCGCACGGTGGCGGTCTGCCCGGGCGCCGACGTCAGCATCCGCTGGCTGGAGCTGCCGGCCGGCGGGGCGGCCCAGCTGCGCGCGGCGGCGGCCTGGCGGTTGCGCGAGGATCTGGCGGTGACCCCCGACCGGGTGGCGACCGTGGTCGGACCGCCGCCGGGCCCGGACCAGCCGCGGTTGGTGGCGGTGGTCAGCCATGGGCTGCTGCAGGCCTGGTCGGACTATCTGGAGGCGCTGGGGGTGCGCGCCGACGCCCTTGTCCCGGACATGCTGACCCTGCCCGAGCCGGAAGAGGCGGACGTCCTGCTGGCGGTGACCTTCGGCGAGGCGGTGGCGCTGCGCGGGCGTCAGTTCGCGGCCACGGTGCAGCCGGACCTCGTCGATCTGGTCGCGGCCGATCGCCGGGTGGCGGCGGTGCAGGATCCGGCGGCGGTCGAGCGGGCGCTGGCCACGGCGGCGCAATTCCCCGCGATCAATCTGTTCGACAACGGCGTGCGCGACGTGACGGTGCTGCGCGGCGGCTGGCGGCGGGCCATGGGCCTTGCCGCGGCGCTGGTCGTTTCGCCGCTGGTGCTGATCGCCGCGTCGGCGGTGCGCGACGACGGCGTGGCCCGCCGGCTGGACGCCGGGACCGTCGCCGCGATTGTCGCCGCGGAGCCCGATCTGGCGCGGCAGCCGGATCCGGTCGCCGCCCTGCGGGCGCGGGCCGCCGTGGCGCCGCCGCCGGGCGGGGTCACCGGCGCCGCCGCCGCCCTGTTCACCGCCGTGGAAGGCGTCGAGGGCGCCGAGCTCGACATGCTGTCGGCGGGAGCCGACGAAGGGGTCAGGGCGACGCTGAGCCACCCGACCTGGTCGGACATGAAGGCGATCGACCAGCGGATGGTCGCGGCCGGCATGACGGTTACCGAAACCGCCACCCTCGAGGACAACGGCCGGGTGGTCAGCGACATCAGCATCGGAGCCCGCCCATGAACCGGATCATCGCCCAGCTGCAGCAGGCGTGGGACGGACGCACGCGTCGCGAGCAGCAGATGCTGATCGGCATGGCCGTGCTGGCCACCGCCGTGGTGTTGTGGCTGGGTGTGATCCGGCCGCTCAACGCCTGGCGCGACGAGGCCGGCCGCGACCGGGCCCGGGCCGAGGCGGATCGGGTCGAGGTGCAGAACGCCTTGGCCCGGCTGGCGCCGGCTGCCGGCCGCGGGGCGCGCGGCGCCGATGTTCAGGGTCTGGAGCCGGTGCTGCAGCAGACGGCGACGGCGGCGGGGCTGGAGCTCACCACCGGCATGGACGCGTCCGGCCGGCTGGGCTTCCGCATCGCCCGGGCGACAAGCGCCGAGGTGTTCGGCTGGCTGGCCGCGCTGGAGACGACCCATGGGCTCCAGCCCGCCAGCCTCGGGGTGATCGAGAACGCCGACGCCTCGCTGCAGGTGGAGGGGGCGTTCTGAGCCGCCCCTCTCCCGCCGGCCGACGACCGCGGGCGAGGGCGAGAACCGATGATCCCGGCCGCCCTTGCCGTCGGAGGCCCGGTCGGGTAAAGACCCCGCCCTCGCTGGCGTCGCGTCCAGCGGGGGATTCCAGGGCTCGCCCCCTGTCGCATCCAACATTCTGCCGTTATCTCCCGCTACAGGCCGCCGTCCGCCGCTCTCCGCGCCGACCGTTCGCGCGCTGATCGTGCTATTGGACCAAGCCATGCCCTTCCCCGCCAGTCATCCCGCGCTCGATCGCGCGCTCTCCGCCCGTGGTTACGCCGAGCCGACGCCGGTCCAGTCCGCCGTCCTCGAGGCCTCGCTCAACGAAGACGGCTCGGGCCGCGATCTGCTGGTCAGCGCCCAGACCGGCTCGGGCAAGACCGTCGCCTTCGGCCTGGCCCTGGCCCCGACCCTGCTGGGCGAGACCGAGAAATTCGCCGAGTTCGGCGCGCCGGTCGCCCTGGTCATCGCCCCGACCCGCGAATTGGCGCTGCAGGTCTCGAACGAGCTGCAGTGGCTGTACGCCCAGACCGGGGCGCGGATCGTCTCCTGCGTCGGCGGCATGGACCCCAAGGTCGAGCGCCAGGCGCTGAACCGCGGCTGCCATATCGTCGTCGGCACGCCCGGCCGTCTGCGCGACCACGTCGAGCGCGGCTCGCTGGACCTGTCGACGCTTCAGGCCGTGGTGCTGGATGAAGCGGACGAGATGCTGGACATGGGCTTCCAGGAAGACCTGACCTTCATCCTCGACGCCGCCCCCGCCGAGCGCCGCACCCTGCTGTTCTCGGCGACGCTGGCGCGCGACATCGTGCAGCTGGCCAAGACCTATCAGAAGAACGCCCTGCGCATCGACACGGTGGCGGGCAACGTCTCCCACGCCGACATCGAGTACAAGGCGATCCGCGTCGCCCCGAACGAGATCGAACTCGCCGTCGTCAATGTGCTTCGCTATTTCGAGGCCCCGGGCGCGCTGGTGTTCGCCAACACCCGCGAGCGGGTCAAGCATCTGACGGCTTCGCTGCGCGAGCGCGGCTTCTCGGTCGTCGGCCTGTCGGGCGAACTGACACAGAGCCAGCGGTCGGAAGCCTTGCAAGCCCTGCGCGACGGCCATGCGCGGGTCTGCGTCGCCACCGACGTGGCCGCGCGCGGTCTGGACCTGCCCGATCTGGGCCTGGTCATCCACGCCGAGATCCCGGTCAACAAGGCCGGCCTGCTGCACCGTTCGGGCCGCACCGGCCGGGCCGGCAAGAAGGGCGTCTCGGTCCTGCTGGTCAGCTATACGCGTCGCCGCAAGGTCGAGCTGATGCTGCAGTCGGCCTCGATCAACGCCGAATGGTCGGGCCCGCCCTCGGCCGAGATGATCGTCGCCAACGACCGCAAGCGGATGCTGGCCGATCCGGTGCTGACCGCCCCGGTCGAGGACGAGGACACCCTCGCCCTGGGCCGCCAGTTGCTGGAGACTAGCACGCCCGAACAGATCGCCGCCGCCCTGATCCGGCTGTACCAGCAGAAGCTGCCGGCGCCGGAAGACGTGTTCGACGACGAGCGGATGAAGCGCCAGCAGGCCACCGGCAAGAACGACAAGGGCCAGCCGGACGTGCCCTATACGGACTTCGCCCGCGGCGGCGACATGGCCTGGTTCCGCATCAACATCGGCCGCGACAAGAACGCCGATCCGAAATGGCTGATGCCGACCATCTGCCGACTGGGTCACGTGACCAAGCGCGACATCGGCGCGATCAAGATCTTCGAGCGCGAGACCAAGTTCGAGATCACCGAAGAGATGAAGGCGAAGTTCGAGGCGGCCATCGCCCAAGGCCTCGAGGACGGAGTCAAGATCGAGCCGGCCGTCAAGCCGGGTCCGTCGGAGAAGCCGGTCAGCCGCTGGGACAAGAAGCCCGGCGCGGGCGGCGACCGTCCGGAGAAGAAGCCGTGGAAGGCGCGCGAGGAAGGCGGCGACAAGCCGGCCTGGAAGCCGCGCGAGGACCGTCCGCAGGGCGAGAAGAAGCCGTGGGTCAAACGCGACGACGCCGCCCCCGCCGCCGAGGGCAAGAAGCCCTGGGTCAAGCGCGAGGACGGCGACAAGCCGGCGTGGAAGGCCCGCGAGGACAATCCGCAGGGTGAGAAGAAGCCGTGGGTGAAGCGCGACGACGCCGCTCCGGCGGCTGAGGGCAAGAAGCCGTGGGTCAAGCGTACGGCCGGCGATCCGACGCCCGAGGGCAAGAAGCCTTGGGTCAAGAAGCCGGCGGCCGAGGGCAAGACGCCGTGGGCGCCGCGCTCCGACGCCGAGGCCGCTCCGGCCCCGGCGGGCGACAAGCCGTGGAAGGGCAAGCCCAAGGGCGGCGACCGTCCGTGGGCGGCCAGGGACGCGCGCGGCAAGCCGGCGGAGCCCCGGGCGCCGTACAAGGGCAAGACCCCGCGCTGAGTCGCGATCGACCGCCCGGGCGAAGGATTGCCCTGCGCCTGTAACCGTTTACGGTGATCGCAAAGCAAGAAGCGACGGGCAGGAAATCTATGGCGGACGTCCGGCTGACCGGCGTGACCAAGCGTTTCGGGACGACCGAGGTGCTGAAGAGCATCGATCTGGAGATCGCCGATGGCGAGTTCCTCGTCTTCGTCGGGCCGTCAGGCTGCGGAAAATCGACCCTGTTGCGCACCATCGCCGGGCTGGAAGAACTGGACGGCGGCGAGATCGCCATCGGCGGGCGGCCGGTCAACGACCTGTCGCCGTCGGCCCGGGGCATCGCCATGGTGTTCCAGTCCTACGCCCTGTATCCCCACATGAATGTCTATGAAAACATGGCGTTCGGGCTGAAACTTGCCAAACACGACAAGGCCGAGATCGACCGGCGCGTGCGCGGGGCGGCGGAAACGCTGAACATCACCGACTATCTGGACCGCAAGCCGAAGGCCCTGTCCGGCGGCCAGCGCCAGCGGGTGGCGATCGGCCGGGCCATCGTGCGCGAACCGCAGGTCTTCCTGTTCGACGAGCCGCTGTCCAACCTAGACGCCGCCCTGCGGGTGCGGATGCGTTACGAGTTCGCCAGCCTGCACGAGCGGCTGAAGACGACCATGGTCTATGTCACCCACGACCAGGTCGAGGCCATGACCCTGGCCGACCGGATCGTGGTGCTGAACGCCGGGCGCATCGAACAGGTCGGCCGGCCGATGGAGCTCTATGAGCGACCGCGCAACCTGTTCGTCGCGGAGTTCATCGGCAGTCCGAAGATGAACCTGCTGCCGGCGGAGATCGTCTCCGCCTCGGCCACGGGAGCGACGGTGCGCACGGCCGCGGGCGAAAGCATCAGGGTGCAAGTCGACGCAGCCGGCGCCGCTCCCGGGGACACGGTGACCCTCGGCATACGGCCCGAGCATCTGGCTCTGGCCGGCGCGGGTGACGGCCTGACCGCCACGGTGACCTTCGTCGAAACCCTGGGCCACGCCACATACGCCTATCTGACGGCGGGGGAGACGGCGCTGACGGTGCTGCTGCCGGGGCATGCCCGGCCGGCCGCAGGCGAGACCCTGAGGCTGGACGTCCCCGCGGGCCAGGCGCACCTGTTCGATGCCGACGGGCACGCCTTCCCGCGGCCCTAGCGCCTGTGTTGCATCGCACAACGACGTGGCCCTAGATGGGGCATGTCCGCCCCCGCCCTGCTGACCGTCGATCTGCACGCCCTCGCCGCCAACTTCCGCACGTTGGAGACGGTCGGCCGCGCACCGGTGCATCCGGTGGTCAAGGCCGACGCCTACGGCCTCGGGGCCGAGGCCTGCGCCCGGCGGCTGGCCGCGGAGGGCGCCCGGACCTTTTTCGTCGCGCGCGTCAGCGAGGGCGAGCGCCTGCGCGCGGCCCTCGGCGGCGGCCCGGCCATCTATGTGCTGGACGGCTGCCTGACCGGACGGGCCGGGCGGCTGCGCGCGGCCGACCTGCGACCGGTGTTGAACACGGAGGCCCAGCTGGCGGAATGGCGGACGGCGGGCGGCGGGGCCTGCGGCGTCCAGATCGACACCGGCATGAACCGGCTCGGTTTCGGCGCGGCGACCGCCCCCGAACCGTTCGACGGACTGAGGCTGGTGATGAGCCATCTCGCCTGCGCCGACGATCCGGCCGAGCCGATGAACGCCCGCCAGCGGGACGCCTTCGCGGCGGCGGCGACGCGCTATCCCGGGGTGCTGCGGTCCTTCGCCAACTCCGGCGGCGTCTTCCTCGGCGAGTCCTATGCCTTCGACGCTACCCGGCCCGGCATCTGCCTTTACGGCGGCGGGCCTGAGGGGCGGCCGGACGAACGGATCCGGCCGGTGGCGACCCTGACAGCCGAGGTGCTGCAGCTGCGCGACGTGCCGGCCGGCGAGACGGTCGGCTATTCGCGGGGCTTCACGACCACGGAGACGACGCGGGTCGCGACGGTGGCGGCGGGCTACGCCGACGGGGTGCTGCGCAGCTACAGCCCGCGCGGCATGGTGGCTGTCGCCGGGACGCTACGGCCGATCGTCGGCCGGGTGTCGATGGATGTGTGCGCGGTCGATGTCACCGGACTGGATGTCGCCGTGGGCGACCAGGTCGAGCTGTTCGGCGGCCAGCGGATGATCGATGACGCGGCGACGGCGGCGGGCACCATCGCCTGGGAGCTGCTGACCTCAATCGGGTCGCGCGTGCCCCGGGCCTACGTCGGCTGAGGCCGCCGGACCGCCTACGTCAAAATCGGACGTATGCCGACCAGAGCCCCCTGCCCCGCCGCGCCCGACTCCTGTAAGCCAACAGCATGGCTCGAGACGGTGCAATCTATGTTTGTCAGTCCTGCGGGGCGGTCCACGGCAAGTGGTCGGGCCAGTGCGGGGCCTGCGGCCAGTGGAATTCGATCGTCGAGGAGAGCCGCTCGGCGCCTCCGGGAGCGATGAAGCCGGCGGCGAGCAGCCGCACCCGCGGGGTCCAGTTCGAGACGCTGCAGTCGGACACCCCCGAGCCGCCGCGCATCGTCACCGGGGTGACCGAGTTCGACCGGGTCTGCGGCGGCGGGGTGGTGCCGGGCTCGGCGATCCTGCTGAGCGGCGATCCGGGGGTCGGCAAGTCGACCCTGCTGCTGGACGTTGCCGGGCGAGCGGCGCTGTCGGGCCGGCGGGTGGCCTATATCTCGGGCGAAGAGGCGGTCGAGCAGATCCGGGCACGGGCGAAGCGGATGGGACTGGAGAAGGCCCCGGTGGAGCTGGCCTCGGCGACGGCGCTGCGCGAGATACTCGGGACGCTGAAGCGCGAGAAGTTCGACATCGTCATCGTCGATTCGATCCAGACCCTGTGGTCCGACGCGCATGAGGCCGGGCCGGGGTCGGTGACCCAGGTGCGGGCCTGCGCCGGGGAGATGGTGCGGCTGGCCAAGTCGCAGGGGGTGGCGGTGGTGCTGGTCGGCCATGTGACCAAGGACGGCCAGGTCGCCGGGCCGCGCGTGGTCGAGCATATGGTCGACGCGGTGCTGAGCTTCGAGGGCGAGCGCGGCTATCCGTTCCGTATCCTGCGCGCCGGCAAGAACCGCTTCGGGGCGACCGACGAGATCGGCGTGTTCGAAATGGGCGACGCCGGCCTGCGCGAGGTCGCCAATCCCTCGGCCCTGTTCCTCGGCGAGGGCAAGGACCGGGCCCCGGGCGCGGCGGTGTTCGCGGGGATCGAGGGCTCGCGGCCGGTGCTGGTCGAGGTCCAGGCCCTGGTGTCGAAATCGGCCTATGGCACGCCGCGCCGGGCGGTGGTCGGCTGGGACACCGGGCGGCTGGCCATGGTGCTGGCGGTGCTGGAGGCGCGCTGCGGCTTCGGCTTCGGCGATCAGGACGTCTATCTGAACGTGGCCGGGGGGCTGCGCATCAATGAGCCGGCGGCCGATCTGGCGGCGGCGGCGGCGCTGGTCAGTTCGGCGACCGACATGCCGCTGCCGCAGGGTTGCGTGGTGTTCGGCGAGATCAGCCTGTCCGGGGAGATCCGCGCCGTCGGGCGGGCCGAGGCGCGGCTGCGCGAGGCCCAGAAGCTGGGCTTCGACCGGGCCCTGTCGCCGGTGCTGACGGTCAAGGACAAAGGGGTCCAGGTGACGTCGGTGAACCGGTTGACGGAAGCGGTCGAACGAATCTCGCAAAACCGCTACTGAAGATCGATCGCCCCTTTTTCCGAGCGCCCATGACCGGCTTCGACGTCATCGCCATCCTGGTCATCCTGGCCTCGGCCGCCGCCGGCTGGGTGCGCGGCGGCACGCGCGAGATCATCACCCTGTTGAGCTTCGTGCTGGCGGCCTTTCTGGCGCTGGTGGCCCTGCCGGTGACGGCGCCGATCGGGCGCGGCCTGATCGATCCGGACTGGGCCGGCGCCATCCTCGCCGCCGTCGCCTCCTTCCTGCTGATCTATTTCGGAATCCGCATCTTCGGCTCGATGCTGTCGAAGCGGGCCCAGGCCCATCCGCAGCTGGGCGGCGTCGACCGGATCGTCGGCATTTTCGTCGGCGCCGGACGGGCGCTGGTGCTGCTGGGGGCCATCCATCTGGTCGTGGTCGCGGCCATGCCGGGCGAGAAGACGCCGCGCTGGCTGACCGAGGCGGCGCTGCGCCCGCTGACCGCCGGCGCCGCCCGGGCGATCCAGATCGTCCTGCCGGGCATCGGCCGCGGCGCCGACGCCCTGACGCCGGTCGTGACTTCATCCGTGAGCAAAGGGTTTTCCCGCGAAGAAGCCTTGCCCCCGACGCAATCGGGGCCTACCTCCCCGCGCGTCGCCCCCTAGTACACATGCCGGTCATCGGAGCCCCGACGATGCCCCATTCCATCGCCGAACCCGTCGTTCACCGCGACCATTGGCGCGATCCCGACGATGATCAGCTGCGCCTCGAGTGCGGCGTCTGCGGCGTATGGGGCGCGGAGCCCGACGCCGCCTCGGCGGTCGTGGCTCTCGGCCTGCACGCCCTGCAGCATCGCGGCCAGGAGGCCTGCGGCATCGCCAGCGTGCACGAGGCGCGCTTCCATACCGAACGGCACATGGGTCTGGTCGGCGAGGCCTTCGGCGGGGCCGATCTGTCGGAGCGGATGCCCGGCTCGGCGGCCATCGGCCACACGCGCTATTCGACCTCGGGCGGTTCGTTCCTGCGCAACATCCAGCCGATGTTCGCCGACCTGGACAGCGGCGGCATCGCCATCGCCCACAACGGCAATCTGACCAATTTCCTGTTCCTGCGGAACCAGCTGGTCAGCGAGGGGGCGATCTTCCAGTCGACCTCGGACTCCGAGGTGATCCTCCATCTGATCGCCCGCAGCCGGAAGGCCAAGATCGTCGACCGCTTCATCGACGCCCTCGGCCGGATCGAGGGCGGTTACGCCCTCGTCTGCCAGACCCGCTCCAAGATGATCGGCGCGCGCGACCCGCTGGGCATCCGCCCGCTGGTTCTTGGCCGGCTGGACGGCGCCTGGGTGCTGGCGTCCGAGACCTGCGCCCTCGACACCATCGGCGCGACCTTCGAGCGCGATGTCGAGCACGGCGAGGTCGTGGTCATCGACAAGGACGGGCTGCAGTCGCTGAAGCCCTTCCCGACCCGCGCCGCCCGGCCCTGTCTGTTCGAATATGTCTATTTCTCGCGGCCCGACAGCATCGTGAACGGCCAGTCGGTCTATGAGGTGCGCAAGCGGATGGGCCACCGGCTGGCGCGTGAGCATGCGGTCGAGGCGGATGTGATCGTCCCGGTGCCGGACTCCGGCGTGCCGGCGGCGCTGGGCTACGCCCAGGAGAGCGGCATTCCCTACGAAATGGGGATCATCCGCAGCCACTATCTGGGCCGCACCTTCATCCAGCCCAGCCAGGGCGCCCGACAGAAGGGCGTGCGCATGAAGCACAGCCCCAACCGCTCGGTGCTGGCGGGCAAGCGGGTGGTGCTGATCGACGATTCGATAGTGCGCGGCACGACCTCGGTCAAGCTGGTCCGGGCCGTGCGCGCCGCCGGAGCGACGGAGGTGCACCTGCGCTCGGCCTCGCCGCCGATCCTGTGGCCGGACTTCTACGGCATCGACATGCCCGAGCGGGACCAGCTGATCGCCGCCAATCACACTCTGGAAGAGATGCGGGCCCACCTCGAGGTCGATTCGCTGGGCTTCCTGTCGGTCGACGGGCTGTACGACGCCATGGAGGCCGGACCGCGCGACCCGCGCAATCCGCAGTTCACGGACCACTACTTCACCGGCGAATACCCGACCCGGCTGCTGGATCGCGAGATCGAGGAAGGCGGGCGCGAGGTCGCGGCGCGGCAACTTTCGCTGCTGGTGAGCGCTTAGAGTCGGCAATACGGCAGCGGCTCCGCCGCCGCCCTCCTCTCGTGAAACGCAGGAACGCATGATCCAGCTCGGCTACTTCACGATCGACACCCACGACATCGACAAGGCGCGCGCCTTCTATGCCGCCCTGTTCGGCTGGACCTTCGACGAGGCCCAGTCGCATCCGACCTATGCCCATGTCGCGGGCGGCGCCCCCTCCTTCGGCTTCACCAAGGCCGAGCGGCCGAGGAATAACGAGCACCTGTATTTCCGCGTCGAGGACGTCGACGCCCTGTGCGAGCGGGTGGTCGAACTGGGCGGCAAGGCCGCCATTCCTTCGGACAGCGAATCCGGACGGACGGCCGTCGTGTCTGACGACCAGGGCGTCAGCTTCAGCCTGTGGCAACCCGCGCCGGGCCTCTGAAGCGGTTTCGCTTTCGGCCGGGGCGGCGGCGCGCTATCAGGCCGCCATGTCCGACCTTCCCCTGAAAGACCGCATCGCCCTCGTCGTCGGGGCCTCGCGCGGCATCGGCTATGAGAGCGCCCTGGCGCTGGCCAAGGCCGGGGCGCATGTGATCGCCACGGCGCGGACACAGGGCGGGCTGGAAGAGCTGGACGACGCCATTTTCGCAGCGACCGGCCGGCATGCCACCCTGATCCCGTTCGATCTGGTCGACGGCGGCGCCATCGACCGGCTGGGCGGGGCGATTTTCGAGCGCTTCGGCCGGCTGGACATCTGGGTGCAGGCGGCGGCGACCATGGGGGCCGAGGGCCTGACGCCGGTCAGCCACGCCGACCCGCGCGGCTTCGCCAAGGTCGAAAAGACCAATTTCACCGCCGTCTATCGCCTGATCCGCTCGCTGGAGCCGCTGCTGAAGGCGTCCGACGCCGGGCGGGTGATCCATGTCACGACCAGCGTCGCCAGCGTGCCCAAGGCCTTCTGGGGCGCCTACGCCGCGACCAAGGCCGGGGCCGAGGCGCTGATGAAATCCTGGGCCGACGAGATCGAGTCCATGCCGATTCGCGTCTCGATCGTCGATCCCGGCCGGATGCGGACCCAGCTGCGGGCCCAGGCCTATCCGGGCGAAGATCCGGAGACGGTCGTGCATCCTTCGGCCATCGGACCGCTGGTGGTCGAGCTGGCGCGCGACGACCGTGAGCCGCCGCTGGAGGTCAAGTTCAGGGACTGGAGCGAAGGCCCCTCGGTCCAGGCGCTGGTCTGACCGTCCCGATGGGCCGCCAGCTCCCGCACGGACAGTTTATGGGGGCCTTGAACCGGTCGATCAGCGCCGGAGGCTTCGAGGTCGATCTGCGGGTGGCGACCCTGCCGCCCGAGGCGGTTGCGGAACACTCCCACGACACTGCCCATTTCATCCTGCCGCTGGCCGACGGCTATCGCAGCCTCGCCCGCGATCCGCTGACGGACCGGTCGGTGTTCGCGGCGGGCAGCGCCATCTACAACCCGCCGGGCGTGGTGCACCGTGACTGTTTCGACGTGGCGGGCGGGTTGTTCCTGTCGGTGAGCGTACCCGCAGGTCTGCCGGGCGGGCTCGATCATCCGTCCCTGCTGCGCGGCCCGGCCGAAACGGCGATGCGTCGGCTCGTCGGCCTGAGCCTGTCGGCCGGCGACGGCGACGGCCTGCTGGCCGAGGATCTGGCCCTGACCCTGACGGCCGCGGTGGCCGATGCCGGGGAGCCCTCCCGCCACGCGCCCGACTGGCTTGCGCTCGCGGCCGAGATCGTCGCCGACCTGTCGATGACGCCGGGGCTGGAGATTCGCGACATCGCGGCCCGGGTCGCCGTCCATCCCGTGCATCTGGCGCGGGCGTGGCGGCGTCATTTCGGGCAGTCTCCAGGGACCGCCATCCGCTATCGCCGCGCCGATCAGGCCGCCGTGCATCTGGCGCGCGGCGAGGCCCTGGCCGACGTCGCCGCGGGCACGGGCTATGCGGACCAGAGCCACATGACGCGGGAGTATGTCCGCATCTTCGGCGTCACACCCGGCGCCTTTCGGGGCGCCGTGGTCTGAGCAGGTTCCACCTGTTCAAGACCGGGCGGGCGAAATCAGGATTCTGGAGCGACCGTTTGAAACGAGGTTTTCCCGTGCGCATCGCCACTCTCGCCCTGTCCACCCTTCTGCTCGTCGCCCAGCCCGCACAGTCCCGCCAGGCGGATGGCTGGCGGCAGGCCAGGCCGGAGGCCGAGAACGCCTCCGCCGAGGCGTTGACCGCCATGGACGCGGCGGTGCGGGCCGGGACGTTCCAGCAGATCACCAGCGTTCTGATCAGCCGGAATGGTCGCCTGATCCACGAAGCCTATTTCGATGACGGCGGCGCGGACGCCCGGCGCAACACCCGGTCGGCGACCAAGACCGTCACGGCCATGCTGGCCGGGGCCGCCATCGCCCGGGGGCGGCTGGCGACCTCGACCCCGGTCGCGCCGCTGCTGGCCCAATGGGGACCGTTCGACAACCCCGACCCGCGCAAGGACGCCATCACGGTCGAGGATCTGATGACCATGAGCTCCCTGCTGGAATGCGACGACGACAATTCGTTCTCGCGCGGCAACGAGGAGCGGATGTATCTGATCGAGAACTGGGTCGGTTTCGCCTTCGATCTGCCGGTGCGCGGGTTTCCGGCATGGGCCCCTCGCCCCGAGGCGTCGCCGTACGGGCGCGCGTTCAGCTACTGCACCGCGGGCGTCACCAGTCTGGGCGCCGCAGTCCAGTCGGCGACGGACCAACCGCTGCAGGACTTCGCGCGCGAGGTACTGTTCGCGCCGCTGGGGATCGAGGGCGAGGAATGGCAGTTCTCGCCGCTGGGTCTCGCTCAAGGCGGCGGCGGGCTGGGCCTGAAGAGCCGGGATCTGCTCAAGCTGGGGCAGATCTTGCTCGACGGCGGGCGGTGGAACGGCGCGCAGGTCCTGCCCGAAGCCTTCGTCACGGCGATGACCTCGCCGCACGCCAGCGTCGGCGATGGACGCGGCGACTATGGCTATCTCGTCTGGCTGCCGACCTACACGGTCGGCGGGCGGCCGCTGAAGGCGTTCGCCATGGCCGGAACCGGCGGAAACAAGGTCGTCGTGGTCCCGGAGCTGGAGGCCGTGGTGGTGGTCACGACCACCAACTACGGAGTGCGCAACCCCCACGGACTGGCGGACGCCCTGATCGCCGGGCACGCGCTGGCGGCGCTGGACTGACCTACTTCTTCGGCACGTGTTTCTGGCCGGTGCGGACCCGGCCGGAGCGCGAGACCTGACGGGCCCCGCCGCGCGCGCCCTTCTGGACGGCGACGGACGAGCCGGCCTTCTTGTTGGCGCTGGACTTGAGGCCGGCGAGCGGCTTGGTCTTGCCCTTGCCGGCCTTCTTCTGCTCCAGCGCCTTGCCGGGCAGGTTGGACAGGCGGTCGGCCTTCTCTGCCTTCTTGAGCACGCGGCGCGGGGCGGTCTTGGCGTCGCCCTTGTAGCGTTCCGGGCCCGATTTTGAGCCGCCGGGCGCATAGGGGTTCTCGCTGCCGGCCTTGACGATCAGCCGGATCGGCGTGCCGGGCAGGTCGAAGGATTCGCGCAGATTGTTGACCAGATAGCGTTTGTACTGCTCGGGCATGGCCTCGGCGCGGCTGGCCATCAGCAAGAAGGTCGGCGGCCGGGCCTTGGTCTGGGCCATGTATTTGGGCTTGATCCGCTTGCCGTCGACGGCGGGGGGCGGATGCCTCTGGGTGGCCAGGGCCAGCCAGGTGTTGAGGTCCTTGGTCTTGACCTTGACCGACCAGGTCGCGTGGGCCTGAAGCACGGCGGGCATCAGCCGTTCGACGCCGCGGCCGCTGTGCGACGACAACGCGACGAAGGGCGAGCCCTTGAGCTGGGGCAGTTTGTCCTCGGCCATCTGGGTCAGTTTGGCGAGCCGGGCCTGGGGCTCGGTCTCGAGGTCCCATTTGGCGGCGACATAGACCAGGGCCCGGCCCTCGCGCTCGACCAGATCGGCCAGTTGCAGGTCCTGGGTGTCGAAGGCGTCGTCCTTGTCCATCACCAGCACGACGACCTCGGCGAAGGTGATGGTGCGGATGGTGTCGGCGACCGACAGCTTCTCCAGCTTCTCCTGCACCCGGGCCTTGCGGCGCATGCCGGCGGTGTCGACCAGACGGATGTTCTGGCCCTCGTATTCCCAGTCGACCGAGATCGAATCGCGGGTGATGCCGGCCTCGGGACCGGTCAGCATGCGGTCCTCGCCGATCAGCCGGTTGATCAGGGTCGACTTGCCGGCGTTCGGACGGCCGATGATGGCGATGCGGATCGGCTTGTCGGGCTCGTCGATCTCTTCGATGAAGATGTCGGCGCTGGCGGTGACGATGGCTTTATAGAGATCGGCCATGCCCTCGCCGTGCTCGGCCGAGATCGGCACGGGTTCGCCGAAGCCGAGGGCATAGGCCTCGCCGATGCCGCCGCCGCTCTCACGGCTTTCGGACTTGTTGGCCAGCAGGACGACGGGCTTGTGCTGGTGGCGCAGACGGTCGGCGAAGATGCGGTCGAGGGCGGTGACGCCTTCCCGCGCATCCATCATGAACAGGATCAGGTCGGCGTCTTCCAGAGCCGCCTCGGTCTGTTCGCGCATGCGCGATTCGAGGCTTTCGTCGGTGACGTCCTCATAGCCGGCGGTGTCGATCAGCGTCAGATCCATGTCGCCGATATTGCCGTCGGCGTAGCGACGGTCGCGGGTCACGCCCGGGCGATCATCGACCAGCGCGAGGCGCTTGCCGACAAGGCGGTTGAACAGTGTCGACTTGCCCACGTTCGGGCGGCCAACGATGGCGACTTTGAGAGCCATGTCGGCCTTCTAACGCAGATTGGGAGCCAGGGGTCAGCGAATGCTGATCAACTGTCCCTCGTCGGTGAGCACGTAAAGGGCGCCGTTGTAGGCGGCCGGGGCGAGGTAGACGGGCGCGCCGAGCTTGAGGGTCGCGGTCTGCTCGCCGGTCTTCGGGTCGAAGGCGACCAGTTCGCCGAAGGAATTGGTCAGCACCAGCCGGCCGGAGGCAAGCAACGGACCCGACCAGATCGGCCGCACGGTGCGATCCCACCAGCCGAAGACGCCGCCTTCCTGACGCGCGCGTCCCTCGTTCAGGTCGCGGGTCCAGTAGACCTGTCCGGACTCGCGGTTGACCACCGTCAGTTCGCCGCCCTTGGAGACGACATAGACGACGTCGCCCACAGGCAGGGGCGCATTGACGCCGGAGATGGGCAGCTGCCATTTCGGCTGGCCGGTGCGGACGTCGATCGCCGACATGACCCCGGAATGGCCGACGGCATAGACGACGCCGCGGCTGACGACGGGGCGGCCGGCGATGTCGCGGATCTCGGACAGGGCGCTGGTGCGGCTGGTGCGCGAAAGCACCTGCTGCCAGACCGCCTGGCCGGTGGCGGCGCGCAGGGCGACCAGTTCGCCGGACGAGAACGGCGCGATGACCGTTTCGCCGGTCACCGCCGGGCTGGAGGCTCGCATGATCCGGGCCGGTTCGGGAAGGCCGCGATAGGTCCAGAGCTGCTGGCCCGTGTTCACGTCGAGGGCGAACAGCTGATTCTCGACGTCGACGACATAGACGCGCGAGCCTGCGACCGTGGGCGCTCCGTGAACCGGGACGTCGACGGGGGTGGTCCAGATAATGGCGCCCGTCGCCTGGTCCACGGCGGTGATGGTGCGGTAGCCGGATGAGATGAAGACCTTGCCGCCGCCGACCGCCACGCCGCCGCCGAAGCCGCCGCCGGTGGCCCCGCCGCCGAGGCCGAGGCTGAACATGCTGCGGCGGAACTCGGCCTCGTCCGGTTTGACGCTGACCGTCCAGGCGACGGATCCGCTGCCGGAATCGACCGCCGTGACGGTGGCTTCGCCGTCCATGGCGAAGACGCGGCCGTTGTCGGCCACGACCGGCGACATGACCTGACGCCGGGCTGCGGAGCCGGCGCCGATGTCACGGCGCCAGGCGATGGCGAAATCAGCCGCGGCGGCGACGTGCTCGACGGCATTCTCGGCATTGCCGCCCGGTTGGGTCCAGGCCGTCGCCGGTTGCGGGCCAGGCAGGAAGAATTCACGGCCGGACAGGGCGGCGGAGGGCGCCAGCTGCTGCTCGAACTCAAGGACGGAGACGCGATCGCCCGCGGTCGCTGTCGCCTGGGGTTCATCGCCCCCGCCGAGGCCGAACGGCAGGGCCCGACGGACCGTGCCGCAGGAAGCGACGGTGACGGCGAGGCCGAAAAGCAGGGCGACTTTAAGCACGCGGTTCATGGCGGACGTCCTGATGACGGGGTTCACGGGCGGGCCGGCTGGGCCGGAGCGGCCGGGCCCGCCTGCGGTCGCGGCGTGGCGGCGCGGGCGGCGGACGCTTCCGCCGCGGCCATGGCGTCAACCGTGGCCTTGAGGTTCGGGGCCGTACCGGCGTCGATCGAGGCGATCGCCAGACCGGCGCGCTGGCTGATCTCGCGCGGCGTGTCGAGGCTGTTCTTGAGCACCACGAAGGTCGAGCGGGCTTCGGCGGCCTGGCCGTTCTGCAACTGCGCCATGGCGAGCGCTTCACGGGCGAAGGCGCGCAGGGGCCGATCATCCTCCGTCAGCGGTTCGAGACGGGCCTGGACGTCCGCGAGGCTGGCGGTGTCCATCAGCAGCAGGGCGGCCTTCAGGGCCGCGCCGTCGCGCAGCAGGGGATCGCCGGCGGCCCCGGCGGCCTCGTCGAACAGCTCGACGGCGGCGGGAATGCGGTTCTGCTGCACGGCGATGCCGGCGCGATGCTGCAGGGCGAGCGCCTTGTAGGCGGCGTTGCCTTCGTCGGCGGCCTGTTTGAAGGCGGCGTCAGCGCCGGTCGGGTTGTCGGCCTCAAGCGATTCGAGGCCGCGTTGGTAGGCGATCGAGGCCTTGTCGGCCTTGCCCGTCTCCATCGTCTGCCAGCCCCACCAGGCCAGGGCGGCGATCAGGGCGACGAGAAGCACGCCGCCGACAACCGGCAGCCAGGTGCGGGCGAGCCGCTTGTATCGATCGGAGCGAAGCTCCTCCTCGACCTGATCGAAGACATCAACCACGGATAAGTCGCCCCAAAAGTCGCAGAAAATCCAACCGGTCGGACCCTAGAGACTCGCATCCCCCGCCGCAACGCGGCCGTTAGGGGGAAACCGGCTTTTTCGAGAAGTAGGTCTCGACTTCGGCAGGAAAACGGCGGGCCCTGACATCATCGGCATAGGCGGCGACCGCGCGGCCGATCTCGCCACGCAGATCGGCGTAGCGGCGGACGGATTTCGGCGTCCATTCGAACAGGCCCAGCATGTCGGACACCACCAGCACCTGGCCGTCGCAGGCGGCCGAAGCGCCGATGCCGATGGTCGGCTTGTCGATGGTTTCGGTGATCTCGCGCGCCAGACCTTCCGCCACACCCTCGATGACCACCGAGAAGGCGCCGGCGTCGGCGGTGTCGCAGGCGGACTGGAGGATACGGGCCCGTTCGCCGTCTTCCTTGCCCTTGGCCTTGACGCTTCCATCGATATTGATCGACTGCGGCAACAGGCCGACGTGGCCCATGACCGGGATGCCGCGCTTGACCAGATAGTCGATGGGCGCGGGGGCGGTCGGACCGCTTCCAGCGTCACGGCCTGGGCCCCTGTCTCCTTCAGGACGCGGACCCGGCAGTGCCGGGCAGACCATGGACCGCCATGCCGAGGCTGTCGCCGACAAGGAGCGCATCGCAATGCGGGTCAATGATCTCGCCGGGCGTCACAGCAGGTCAGCATGACGATCGGCTCGCCGCCGTTGCGCGCCCGAATGTCCGGGACGGTCAGGCGTTTGAGGGATTCCTGCTTCTGGCTGGACCTGGACGACCCCTGACTGGGGAGCCGTAGATAGAGGGCCGCCTGCCCGGCCTCACCCTCCGGAGGGCGTCAGACTTCCTGCGACAGCTTCATCACCCCGGCCGCAGCGAGGACGATGAGGGCCCCGGCCGCGATCCAGAACAACTGCATGCCGCCCATGGAGCCCAGTTCGAGATTCGCGAGACCCACCTGCTCGAGGCCGGACTGAACCGCTCCCTGGACGTTCAGCGAGGCGGACTGGATCCCCTGCCCGAGGGCGTCGCCGGCGACCACGCCCTCGCGGGCGCCGAGATCAATGTCGATGGACATCGTTTCGCGCACCGCCACCGCGCCGCCGGCCAGTCCGGCCAGCGAGAGGGCGAGGAAACGCACCCGGGAGCCCTTCTGCAGCCGCTGCTCGACCTGGGCGGTGAACAGGGTTGCGTCGGGCATCGCGGGCGCCCGGGCGAACAGGCGCTCGACGAAGGGATCGAACTCGTCAGCCGACATGCTGCGTTCTCCCCAGGGGCTGCGCGGGTTCCGGCTGGAGCCGGGCGCGGAGTTTATCCAGACCACGTTTGACATGAGACTTCACCGTACCGAGTGGCAAATTCAGGGCGGAGGCGATCTCGGGATGCGCCATGCCCGCTCCGTGACAAAGAGAGACACAGAGCCGTTCGGGTTCGCTGAGGGTCCTGAGCGCTTCGTCGAGATCCATCAGGCCCGCCTGATCGGCGGCAGGCGCGACGTCTTCCTGTTCAACTTCAGCGATGTAGCGGGCTTCTTTCGCGACCCGTTTGATGTAGAGACGCGCCGCGATCCGCTTGACCCAGGCCGCGAAGGTCCCCTCGCCGCGGAACTCGCCGCACCGCTGGAAGGCCTGGATGAAGGCGTCCTGGGCGATGTCGTCGGCGAGCGAAGGCTGGGCCCCCATCCGCCGCAACAGGCCGCGCACCGCCGAGCTGTGGCGACGCACGAGCTCTCCAAATTCCCGCCGCCCGCCCGCCGCCGCGAGGGCGGCGAGCTCGACGTCGTGCCGGTCGATCAAGGCCTGGGTCATAATATGTCCCCCGTCTCGTCCCGGACCTATTCCTTGTTCGGGTTGAAGAAGCTCAGGACGATGAAGGCCAGGCCGATGACGGTCGGAATGCAGGCGATGCCCAGCAGGCCGCTGTCGACGCCGTCGTTCCAGCTGTTCCCGCCAAGGTCGGTCACGATTCCGAAGGCGGCGATGCCGATGCCGACCGCCAGCCAGATCACGCCGCGGCGCAGATCGCGGGAACGGGACGGCAGTTTGCTTGCGACGTCCCGCGTCAGGGCGTCGATCAGATCCGGCGGCAGATCCTGGCCCTTGTCGATGGCGTGCCGGACCGTGGCCTGAACCTCGCGCTTTTCCCGGGACTTCAGCCAGGTGGGGCCGACGATGATGGCGGTGATGGTGCCAAAGACCGCGAAGATCGCGAAGATCGGAATGAAGTCTTCCATTGGAGTCCTCAATGTTCGACCGGAGCCTGATGCCTCGGCCTTCTGACGACAAGAGGCGGCGGCGGGACCGTACAGATGCGCGCGGGCGGATGAAACTTTCGTAAGGCGGGCGAGGCCGTCTACAGTCGCCCAAACACAGGAGTCCGCCATGATCGACCGCCGGATGATTCTGGCCGGCCTCGCCGCCGCGCCCCTCGCGGTTCCGGCGGCCGGGTGCGCCACCGCGCCGGCCGGGAACCGGGCCGGGCTCAGCCTGGTCTGCTTCAACATCTGGCATAACCAGGGCGACTGGACCGCCCGGCAGCCTCTGCTGATCGAGGCCATCCGCGCGCAAGCGCCGGACGTGATCGCCCTGCAGGAAGTGCTGGAAGACGCCGCCGTCGGCCTGCCCAACCAGGCGCGCACGATCGCGGACGCGCTGGGCGGCTATGAGATGCATTTCGTCTCGACCGATCCGGAGGGCGCGCCGCGCCGCTATGGCAACGCCATCCTGAGCCGCCTGCCCGTGCTGGCGCACGACTCGAGGAAGCTGGAGCCTCTGGACGACTTCCGCACCGCCATCCGGGCGCGGATCTCCGTTGGCGGACGGGCCGTCGACATTGTGAACACCCATCTGGCGTGGCAGCCGGATCAGGCCGCGGTGCGAGCGGAGCAGATCGCCGATCTGATGGCGTGGCTGCCGCAGGACGGGACGCCGCTGATCGTCATGGGCGACTTCAACGCCGCGCAGGAGGACGCGGGGCTGACCGCCCTGACCGGAACCCGTTTCTTCAGCGCCCTGCCCCGCGGCGCGGCGGCGACGACGTTGAACCCGGCCAAGGGGCATGCGCCGCGGGTCATCGACCACATCTTCGCAGAGAGCGACCGGTTCGAACGGGTCGACGCCGCCCTGCTGGGCGCCTCGCCGGTTGACGGCGAGCATCCCTCCGACCATTTCGGTGTCGCCGCCAGACTCAGGCTGCGCTGACCCGCAACTGCCCCGCCGGCCTCGCGTTCACTACACGCCGCCCACACCCTCCGGAGAGTCCTCATGGTCCAGATCACCTATCGCATCGTCGAGCATGACGGGGGCTGGGCCTATCGGCTGGGCGACACCTACTCCGAGACCTACCCCGATCATGACTCGGCCCGGGCCGGCGCCGTCGCCGCCGCGCGCGAGCAAAAGGTGCCGGACGAAGACGCCCTAATCGAATACGCCGACGCCTCGGGCCGCTGGATCACCGAACGCGCTGACGGACACGACCGCCCGGAAACCGAAGTCGAGGGCTGACGGCGCTCCGGCTTCCAAGCAACGCCTTGTGATCGATCGAGGGTAGGCGCGGGGCGGCGCGCCGTTTAGTCCTGCGTCATCTGCAAGATGGAACCGGTTACATGCGTCACCTGCCCCTCCCCGCCCCGACCCGCCGCGCGCTTCTGGCGGGAGGCGCCCTGACGGCGGGGCTGATGATGGCGCCGCGGATCGCGGCGGCGCAGGTCCAGGCCAATCTGGCGCGGGTCGACGCCCTGATCGCCCGTATGACAATCGAGGAGAAGGCCGGTCAGCTGACGCTGCAGAACGATCCGTTCCGCTGGCGCCCGGAGGGGGTCAACCCCGGCGACACCCTCGACGCCAGCCAGGAAGGGACCGCCGCCGAGATTCGCGCCGGCCGCATCGGCGCGCTGTTCAACGGCGTCGGTGCAGCGACGACCCGGCTGGTGCAGGAGATGGCGGTCAAGGACAGCCGGCTGGGCATTCCCCTGCTGTTCGCGGCCGACATCGTCCACGGCCTGAAGACCACCTTCCCCGTCCCGCTGGGCGAGGCGGCCAGTTGGGACGTCGATCTGGCCGAGCGCACCGCCCGGGCGGCGGCGGTCGAGGGCGGCGCGGCGGGCGTGCACCAGACCTACGCCCCGATGGTCGACATCGGCCGCGACCAGCGCTGGGGCCGGGTCGTCGAGGGCTCGGGCGAGGACGTTCTGCTCGGCAATCTGTTCGCCGCGGCGCGGACGAAGGGCTTCCAGGGCGATGACCTCAAGGCCTGGTCGTCGCTGCTGGCCTGTCCCAAGCATTTCGTCGCCTATGGCGCGGCCCAGGCGGGGCTGGACTACAACTCGACCGACATGAGCGAGCTGGAACTGCGCTCGGTCTATCTGCCGGCGTTCAAGGCCGCCTTCGACGCCGGCGCCCTGTCGACGATGAGCGGCTTCAACGACCTGAACGGCGTGCCGACCAGCGGCAACAAATGGCTGCTGACCGACATCTTGCGCGGCGAATGGGGTTTCACCGGCTTCGTCGTCTCGGACTACACCTCCGAACAGGAGCTGGTCGCCCACGGCTATGCCGCCGACGACCGCGACGCGACGCGCCTCGCCCTGATGGCCGGCGTCGACATGTCGATGAAGAGCGGCCTCTACATCAAACACATCCCCGGACTGGTGCAGGCCGGCGAGGTGCCGGTGGCGCGGGTCGACGAGGCGGTGCGGCGGGTGCTGATGACCAAGGCGGCGCTGGGCCTGTTCGAAAACCCCTATCGCGGCTCGGACGTGCGCACCGAACGTCGGGTCCACGGCAGCCGCGAGCATCTGGCCCTGGCGCGCGAGGCCGGGCGCAAGTCGATCGTGATGCTGAAGAACGACGGCGGCCTGCTGCCGCTGGCGAAGACCGGCCAGCGCATCGCCCTGATCGGCCCCTTCGGGGCGGACCGGGCCGATCTGTTCGGGCCGTGGTCGATCTTCAAGGACGAGGACCTGGCCGTGTCGCTGGAGCAGGGGCTGCGCGCGGCGATGGGCGACGGCGCCTCGCTGAGCGTGGTCAAGGGATCGGACGTCGAGGCGCCGCTGGACGGCGGCATCGAGGCGGCGGTGATCGCCGCCTCCCAGGCCGATGTGGTGCTGCTGGCGATCGGCGAGAGCACCAATATGTCGGCTGAGGCCCAGTCGCGGGCCGACATCGGCATTCCCGAGCCGCAGCTGGCCCTGGCCGAGGCGGTCGCAGCGACCGGCAAGCCCGTGGTGGTGATCCTGCGCCACGGCCGGGCGATGGAGCTGTCCGGCGCGGTCAAGGACGCCCCGGCGATCCTGGCGACCTGGTTCCTCGGCTCCGAGACCGGCCATGCGGTGGCCGATATCCTGTTCGGCGACCATGCGCCGACCGGCCGACTGCCGGTCAGCTTCCCGCATCTTTCAGGCCAGTCGCCGTTCCACTACGCCCACAAGAGCACCGGACGCCCGGCGGCGTCGCGCAGCGAGGGCTTCAAGGCCCAGTTCCGCGAGACCTCGAACACCGCCCTGTACCCGTTCGGCCATGGGCTGACCTATGCGCCGGTGGCCTACTCCGCGGTGCGGCTGTCGGCGCCGACCATGGCGTGGAACGGCGGGCTCACGGCGACGGTCACCCTGAGCAACAGCGGATCGCGCGAAGCGTCGGAAGTCGTTCAGCTTTATATCCGCGATCGGGCAGCCTCGATCACCCAGCCAGTGCGGCTGCTGAAGGGGTTCCGGCGCGTCACCGTGCCCGCGGGCGGATCGGTCGAGGTGTCGATCCCGCTGACCTTCGCCGACCTGCTGTTCCTCGGACCGGACCTGGAGCCGACCGTCGAGCCGGGGCTGTTCGACGTCTGGCTGGCCCCCGACGCCCAGGCCGGAGAGGCGGCGCAGTTCACGCTGAACCGCTGAGGCCGGGCTTTCAGCCCAGCGCGGCGGCGTAGAGGTCGGGCTTGAAGCCGACCAGGGTGCGGTCGCCGAGGTCCAGCACCGGACGTTTGATCATCGACGGCTGGGCCAGCATCAGGGCGATCGCCCGGTCAGCCGTCAGATCCGCCTTGTCCGCCTCGGGCAGGGCGCGGAATGTCGTGCCGGCGCGGTTCAGCACCGTCTCCCACCCGTGCTCGGCGACCCAGCCGCGCAGCCGGGCCTCGTCGACGCCGGCCTTCTTGTAGTCGTGGAAGAGGAAGGCCACGCCGTTCTGGTCGAGCCAGACGCGGGCCTTCTTGACGGTGTCACAGTTGGGGATGCCGTAGAGAGTCAGGGTCATGGCGGGTGTTTGCCGAGAGGACCTGCGAACCGCAAGCCGCGATAGAGCGTCTCAGGACCGTTGAATGGTGAGTCGCAGCGGACAATCCATGCCCTCAGCGGCCCATTTCGCCCCTTCAGCGCAAATTTGTTGCCGAGCCGGCTTGTGCGACGCAGCAAGGCATGGTTACCTCGTTGCTGAACTGGAGTGTCCACGTGGCCCACCGCGCCCGCATCGCTGACCGCACCATCGCCGTTTCGGCGATCGCGGCCATGCGCGCGCCGCACGCCCTGAACGCCCTCAACATCCTTATTCTCGCTGTATCGCTGCTCCTCCTTCCCGGAGCGGTGTGGATGCACGCAACCTGAACCCAAGCCCCTTCAGGATCGCCCGCAGCCACCCGCTCCCGAAAGGAAGCGGGTTTTTTGTTGCGCGCGGTCCGGACCTTACCCGGAACCCACGCCCGCCATGATGCAAGATTTCACCCCGAACGACCGGCCGCCGAACGCGCGCAGCCGCGCCGTCACGGCCGGCCCCAGCCGGGCCGCCGCGCGCAGCTATCTGCGCGCCGCGGGCATGCAGGACGCCGACTTCGAAAAGCCGATGATCGCCGTGGTCAACACCTGGTCGTCGGTCACCCCGTGCAACATGCACCTGGACCGGCTGGCCAGGGACGTCCGCGCCGGCATCATCGCGGCCGGCGGCTATCCAGTCGATTTCAACACCATCGTCGTCACCGACGGCATCTCCATGGGCACGGCCGGCATGAAGGCCTCGCTGATCAGCCGCGAGGTCGTCGCCGACTCGATCGAACTGGCCGTCGAGGGCCACCAGCTGGACGGCGTGATCTGCATCGTCGGCTGCGACAAGACCATCCCGGCGGCAGCCATGGCCCTGGCGCGGATGGATATCCCGGGTCTGGTCTATTACGGCGGCACCATCCTGCCCGGCCGCATCGGCGCGCGCGAGGTTTCGGTCCAGGACATCTTCGAGGCCATCGGCGCCCACGCCGCCGGGGCGCTGGACGACGCCGGCCTGCAGGCGGTCGAGAGCGCGGTCTGCCCGGGGGCCGGCGCCTGCGGCGGCCAGTTCACCGCCAACACCATGGCCATGGCCCTGACGGTCATGGGCCTGTCGCCGATGGGGGCCAATGACGTGCCCGCCGTCGATCCGGCCAAGGGCGCCGAGGGCGAACGCTGCGGCCGGCTGATCGTCGAGCGCGTCTTCGCCGGCGACACGGCGCGTAAATACATCACCCGGGCCAGCCTGAAAAACGCCGCCGCCGCCGTCTCGGCCTCGGGCGGATCGACCAACGCCGTGATGCACCTGACCGCCATCGCGGCCGAGGCCGGCGTCGAGTTCGGCATCGAGGACTGCCATCAGGCCTGCGTCGACGCCCCGGTGATCTGCGACCTGAAGCCGGGCGGCCGCTTCCTGGCCTCGCACCTGTTCGCCGCCGGCGGCACGCGGCTGGTGACCCAGCGGATGGCGGCGGCGGGCAAGATCGTCAACGCCCCTACCGTCAGCGGCCGCAGCCTGTTCGCCGAGGCCGCCGAGGCCGAGGAGACCCCGGGCCAGCAGGTCGTCGCCGACTTCGCCACCCCGGTCATGGCGCGCGGCAGCTACGCCGTCATCTATGGCGACATCGCGCCGGACGGGGCGGTGATCAAGCTGACCGGCCACAAGGTCGACCGGTTCGAGGGCCCCGCCTGCGTCTTCGACTGCGAGGAAGACGCCTTCCACGCGGTCCAGGACGGCTCGGTCGGCGAGGGCGACGTCATCGTCATCCGCTACGAGGGGCCGAAAGGCGGGCCCGGCATGCGCGAGATGCTGCAGGTCACCGCCGCCCTGAAAGGTCGCGGCGTCGACAATGTCGCCCTGATCACCGACGGCCGCTTCTCGGGCGCCAGCTACGGCTTCGTCGCCGGCCATGTGTCGCCCGAGGCGGCGGCGGGCGGCCCCATTGCTCTCATTCGCGACGGCGACCGGATCGCCATCGACGTCGCCAACCGCCGGATCGACGTCGACGCCGATCTGGCGAAGCGCCGGGCGGAGTTCGCGCCCCAATGCCTCCGCCCGGCGCACGGAGTCTTCGCCAAATACCGCGCCTCGGTGGCCTCCGCCGCCCAGGGAGCCGTCACCATTCCCGATCCGCCGCCGGTTCAGCGACCCGCCGAAACCGCAGCCCATTCCGCCCGAGAGGACGCCTGAACCATGGCCATCACCATCTACACCAATGACGATATCCGGCCCGGCGCCATCGCCGGCCAGCGCATCGCCATCATCGGCTACGGCTCGCAGGGCCGGGCCCACGCCCAGAACCTGAAGGACTCCGGTCACGACGTGGTCGCCGGCGTCCGTCACGGCGGCAAGGGCTGGCGCAACGCCACCGCCGACGGCGTCCCGACCGCCGAGCCGGCCGAGGCCGTCCGGGACGCGGACATCATCGCCATCCTGACCCCGGACATGGTCCAGGCCGAGGTCTATCGCGACATCATCGAGCCCAACGCCAAACAGGGCGCGGCCATCCTGTTCGCCCACGGCTTCTCGATCATCTACGGCCGGATCACGCCGCGCGCGGACATGGACGTCATCCTGGTCGCGCCCAAGGGGCCGGGCGATCTGGTCCGGCGCGAGTTCCTGCGCGGCCGCGGCGTCCCCTCCCTGTTCGCCATCGAGAAGGACGCCACCGGCAAGGCCCGCGACCGCGCTATGGGCTACGCCCGGGGCAATGGCGGCGCGACCGGCGGTCTGCTGGAAACCACCTTCCGCGAGGAGACCGAGACCGATCTGTTCGGCGAACAGGCCGTCCTGTGCGGCGGAGCCAAGGAGTTGGTCATGTCCGGCTTCAACACCCTGGTCGAGGCCGGCTACCAGCCGGAGATCGCGTACTTCGAGTGCATGCACGAGCTGAAGCTGATCGTGGATCTGTTCTACGAAGGCGGCATCACCAAGATGAACGAATTCATCTCGGAGACGGCGAAATGGGGCTCGGTCAAGTCCGGCCCCCGCGTCATCACCGACGAGACCCGCGCCCGCATGAAGACCATCCTGGACGAGATTCAGTCGGGTCAGTTCGCCAGCGAATGGATCGCCGAGAACGAGGCCGGCAAGCCGCGCTACGACGCCTGGGTCAAGTCCGACGGCGAGCAACCCATCGAGATCACCGGGGCGAAGCTGCGCGAACGCATGGCCTGGCTGCACGCCCCCAAATCGGAAGCCGCCTGAGTCATGACCGCCTCCGCCGTCCGTATCCCCGAACCCGCCGCCGCCCCCAGAAGCGGCGCCCGCCTGCTCGTCTCCACCCTGGAGCGGCTGGGGGTGGAGGTCGTGTTCGGCTATCCGGGCGGCGCGATCATGCCGGTCTATGACGCCCTGGCCGGGTCGAAGCTGCGCCACATCCTGGTCCGGCACGAACAGGCCGCCGCCTTCGCCGCCGACGCCTGGGCCCGGCGCAGCGGCAAGGTCGGCGTCTGCCTGGCCACCTCCGGGCCGGGGGCCACCAATCTGATCACCGGCATCGCCAATGCGATGATGGATTCCATCCCCATCGTCTGCATCACCGGCAATGTCGCCCAGGGCGTCATGGGCACCGACGCCTTCCAGGAGATCGACATCCTGGGCGTCACCCTGCCGATCGTGAAACACTCCATCCTGGTGCGCGATCCGGCCGACATCCCGGCGGCGGTCGAGGAGGCGTTCCATATCGCCGCCTCCGGCCGACCCGGTCCCGTGCTGATCGACCTGCCCAAGGATGTTCAGGTCGGTCAGACCAGCGAGGACTTTGGCTTCCCGTATCCGAACGCGGTCACGCCCATCGACCACGACGCCATCGCCGCGGCGGCCCAGGCCATCCGCGAGGCGCGGCGGCCGCTGATTTATGTCGGTGGCGGCGTGAAGATCGGCCGGGCCACGGAACAGGTCCGCGCCTTCGCCGACGCCACCGGCATCCCGTCGGTCGCGACGCTGAACGCGCTGGGGACCATCCCCACGGACGCCCCCGGCTTCCAGGGCATGCTGGGCATGCACGGCACGCGAGCGGCCAATGAGGCGGTGCAGGAGACCGATCTGCTGATCGTCTTTGGGGCCCGGTTCGACGACCGCGCCACGGGCAAGCTGGCCGAGTTCGCCCCGCACGCCCGGGTCATCCATTTCGATATCGACGCCTCGGAGATCGGCAAGCTGCGCGAGACCTGGATCGCGGTGGCGGGCGAACTGGCGCCAGGCGTCGAGGCCCTGACCGCGCATCTGGCCGGCCAGACCCTGAGCATCGATCCGTGGATGATCCACTGCGCCAGCCGGGTCCAGCGCACCGCCTTCCGCTACGCCGACGCGCCGGGCGAAGGCGTCTTCGCCCCTGCCCTGCTGCGGGCGGTGTCGGAAGCGGCGGGCGACGATTTCGTCGCCGCCTGCGACGTCGGCCAGCACCAGATGTGGGCCGCCCAGCACTGCCGCTTCTCGAAGCCGGAGGCCCACATCACCTCGGGCGGACTGGGCGCCATGGGCTTCGGCCTGCCCGCCGGCATCGGGGCCAAGCTGGCCGATCCGGAGGCGACAGTCGTGGTCGTCGCCGGCGACGGCGGCTTCATGATGAACGTCCAGGAGCTGGCCACGCTGCGCCGCTACGGCGTCGCGGTGAAGATCCTGCTGCTGGACAACAGCTCGCTGGGCCTGGTCCGGCAGTGGCAGGAGCTGTTCTTCGCCGGCAACTATTCGGAGATCGACCTGTCCGACAATCCGGACTTCGTCCGGGTCGCCGAGGCCTTCGGCGTCGAGGCCTTCCGAATTAGCCGGCGCGAGGAGGTCGAGGCCGGGATCGCCCGCCTGCTGGCCGCCGACGGCCCCTGCCTCGCGCACGTGATCATCGATCCCCGGGAGAATGTGTGGCCGCTGGTCCCGCCCGGAAAGAGCAATGCCGAAATGATGGAAGGCGCCTGACATGACCGCTGACACCCTGCACCTGCATATCGACCGCGCCGACGGCTCGCTCCAGCGCCTGATCGGCCTGGTCGAGCGCCGCGGATTCCACATCGACGGCATGACGCTGAGCGACGAGGGCCACGGCCGCCGCGTCGAACTGGCCGTGCGCGGCCGCGACGACGGCCGCTGCCCCCACACCCTGGGCCGGCAGATCGACAAGCTGTTCGGCGTCACCCGCATCACGCCGACGTCGGCCGCCGCCTTCCAGCCCGAGGTAGCGGCATGACCAAGGTTCAAACCGCCGTCGCCGCCGATCCGGACAAGGTCGTCGTCTTCGACACCACCCTGCGCGACGGGGAGCAGGCGCCCGGCTTCTCCATGGGGCCGGACGACAAGGTGCGCATGGCCCATGTGCTGGCCGCGCTGAAGGTGGATGTGGTCGAGGCCGGCTTCGCCGCCGCCTCGCCCGGCGACGAGGAAGGCGTCCGGCGCGTGGTCGGCGAGGTCGAAGGCCCGGTCTTCTGTTCGCTGGCGCGCTCGAACGAGGCCGACATCGACGCGGCGTATCGCGCCCTGCGCGGGACGGAGGAGCGGCGCTGCCACATCTTCCTGGGCACCAGCCCGATCCACCGTTCGGCCAAGCTGAAGATGTCGAAGGCCGAGGTGCTGGCCGCCGCCGGGCGGGCCGTCGCCTATGCCCGCACCCGGTTCGAGGATGTCGAATTCAGCCCCGAGGACGCCATCCGCACCGAGCCGGAGTTCCTGGCCGAAGTATGCGAGGTCGCCGCCGCGGCGGGGGCCACGACCCTGAACATCCCCGACACCGTCGGCTATTCCACCCCGGGCGAGATCGGCGACATCTTCCGCAACCTGATCGCGACCGTCCGCGCCCGCTTCCCCCAGGTCGTCTTCTCGGCCCACTGCCACGACGACCTCGGCATGGCCGTCGCCAACTCGCTGGCGGCCGTCGAGGCCGGGGCGCGTCAGGTCGAGGGCGCGATCAACGGCATCGGCGAGCGGGCCGGCAACGCCTCGATCGAGGAGATGGTCATGGCCATCCGCACCCGCTCGGACCGTTATGGCCTGCACACCGGGGTGGACGCGACCCATCTGGTCCGCGCCAGCCGACTGCTGAGCGAGATCACTCACACCCCCGTGGTCCGCAACAAGGCCATCGTCGGCCTGAACGCCTTCGCCCACGAGGCCGGCATCCACCAGCACGGCATGATGGCCGATCCCTCGACCTATGAGATCATGCGGCCGCAGGACGTGGGCTTCGAGGGCACCTGGTTCGTGCTGGGCAAGCATTCGGGACGCCACGCCGTTGCCAAGCGCGCCGAGACCCTCGGCCAACCCGTCAGCGGCGTGCACCTGGCCGCCGCCTTCGCCGGCTTCAAGGCCCGGGCCGACGAGATCGGCGAGATCAACGACCACGAACTGCTGGCCATCATCGAGGCCGCCCGACCCGTCACCCGTCAAGAGGAGCCCGCCTATGCGGCCGCTGGCTGAACACATCTGGATCAATGGCGAGCTGACGCCGTGGGCGGACGCAAAGATCCATGTGATGAGCCACGCGCTCCACTACGGCACCTCGGTGTTCGAGGGCATCCGCGTCTATGACACCCCGGACGGGCCGCGCGGCTTCCGCCTGACCGACCATGTGCGGCGGCTGTTCGACAGCGCCCGGATGTATCATTTCCAGCTGCCGTGGACCGAGGCCGAACTGGTCGAGGCCTGCAAGGCGACGGTGCGGGCGACCGGCCTGCGCAGCGCCTATGTCCGGCCCATCGCCTTCCTCGGCCAGTGCGGCATGGGGGTGACGCCCTCTCCCGACAATATGAACATCGACGTGGCCATCGCCGCCTTCCCGTGGGGCGCCTATCTGGGCGAGGAGGCGCTCGAGAAGGGCGTCGACGCCTGCGTCGCCAGCTGGTCTCGCATCGCCCCCAACACCGTGCCCTCGGGGGCCAAGGCGGGCGGCAACTATCTGTCCTCCTATCTGATCGGGCGGGAGGCGCGGGTCGGCGGCTTCGGCGAAGGCATCGCCCTGGGCACCGACGGCCGGCTGTCGGAAGGCGCGGGCGAGAACCTGTTCCTGGTCAAGGACGGCGAGATCATCACCCCGCCGGCCGCGGCCTCCATCCTGATGGGCATCACCCGCGACAGCGTGCTGAAACTGGCGCGCGGCCTCGGCTACGAAACCCGCGAGCAGATCCTGCCGCGCGAGGCCCTGTATGTCGCCGACGAGATCTTCATGACCGGCACGGCGGCCGAGATCACCCCGGTGCGGTCGGTCGACGGGATCGCGACGCGCTGCGCCGGACCGGGGCCGGTGACCAGGGCGGTCAACGCCGCCTTCCGCGGTCTGTTCGACGGGAGCACGCCCGACCGGTTCGGCTGGCTGGAGCCCATCGCCGCCCCCGCCGCCGCGCCCAAGCGCGAGGTCGAGCATGCCTGAGACCCTGTTCGACAAGGTCTGGAACCGGCACGTGGTCACGCCGGAGACGGTGGACACGCCGGGCGTCCTCTATGTCGACCTGCATCTGGTGCATGAGGTCACCAGCCCGCAGGCCTTCAGCGAGATCGAGGCGCGCGACCTGCCCGTGCGCCGCCCCGACCGCACCTTCGCCACCCTCGACCATTCGACCCCGACGCTGCCCGCGGGCGCTGACGGCGAGCGGCCCTATGTGACGCCCGCGGCGCGGTCGCAGGTCGAGCGGCTGGAGGCCAACTGCGCGCGGCACGGCATCCGCCTGGCCGGATGGGACAGCGATGATCGCGGCGTGGTCCATGTCATGGGACCGGAGCTGGGCCTGACCCGTCCCGGCATGACCGTCGTCTGCGGCGACAGCCATACGGCGACCCACGGCGCCTTCGGGGCCCTGGCCTTCGGCATCGGCACCTCGGAGGTCGGTCACGTGCTGGCCACCCAGTGCCTGCTGCAGCGCAAGCCGAAAGCCATGCGGGTCACCGTGACCGGAAAGCTCCAGCCCGGCGTCTCGGGCAAGGATGTGGCCCTGGCCGTGATCGCCCGCCTCGGCTTCGGTGGCGGCACCGGCCATGTCATCGAATATGCCGGCGAGGCCATCCGCTCGCTGGACATGGAAGGGCGGATGACGGTCTGCAACATGTCGATCGAGGCCGGGGCCCGGGCCGGGATGATCGCCCCCGACGCCGTCACCGTCGCCTGGCTGCAGGGCCGTCGTTACGTTCCGTC
Source organism: Alphaproteobacteria bacterium (assembly GCA_018820665.1). Classification (GTDB taxonomy): domain Bacteria; phylum Pseudomonadota; class Alphaproteobacteria; order Caulobacterales; family Caulobacteraceae; genus Brevundimonas. Next base: position 38,234 of record JAHJNW010000084.1, read on the forward strand.
GGGCGAGGCCTTCGGACGCGCGGCCGCCGACTGGCTGACGCTGAAGAGCGACCCGGGGGCGGTGTTCGATTCCGAGATCGAGATCGACGGGGGAGCGATCCGGCCGATGGCCACCTGGGGCACCACGCCGGACGCCGGCTCGCCGGTCGGCGCCCTCGTTCCGGCGCCGCGCGACGCCTCGGACGAGAAGGCCTTGGCCTATATGGGCTTCGCCGCCGGAGAGGCGACCACCGGCCATCCGGTCGATGTCGTCTTCGTCGGCAGTTGCACCAATGGCCGCCTGCCCGACCTGCGCGCCGCCGCCGAGGTGCTGCGCGGCCGCAAGGTCAGCCCGGGCGTCCGCATGCTGGTGGTGCCGGGGTCCGAGGCCGTGCGCCGCGACGCCGAGGCCGAGGGTCTGGACCGGGTCTTCATCGAGGCCGGGGCCGAATGGCGGCTGCCGGGGTGTTCGATGTGTATCGCCATGAACGGCGATTTCGTCGCCCCGGGCCAGCTGGCCGTCTCGACCTCGAACCGCAATTTCGAGGGCCGGCAGGGCAAGGGCGCGCGCACCATCCTCGCCAGCCCCGCCACCGCCGCCGCCAGCGCCATCGCCGGGGTGCTGACCGACCCGCGCGTCTATTTGAAGGAGGCGGTCGATGCCTGAGCCCTTGCAAGTCCTGACCTCGCAATGCGTGGTCCTCAGCCAGGCCAATATCGACACCGACCAGATCATTCCGGCGCGCTTCCTGACCACCACCACGCGCGAGGGGCTGGGCAAGGCCGCCTTCTACGATTGGCGCTATGAGACCGACGGCACGCCCAGGCCCGAGGCGGTGCTGAACCGGATCGATCCGGCCGAGCGGCGCATCCTGCTGGCGGGGCCGAATTTCGCCTGCGGCTCGTCGCGCGAACACGCGCCCTGGGCCCTGGTCGACTACGGCTTCCGGGCGGTGATCTCGACCTCGATCGCCGACATCTTCACCTCCAACGCCCTCAAGACCGGCCTGCTGCCGATCGAGGTCGACCAAGCGACGTGGGACGACCTCGCCGCCTTCCCCGATCAGCCGGTCACCATCGATCTCGAGGCCGGAGAAATCCGCCGCGGCAACGCCGCGCCGACACCCTTCACGGTCGAGCGGTTCGCCCGCCGCTGCCTGCTGGACGGCGTCGACACCCTGGGCTGGCTGCAAGCCCGCCTGCCCGACATCGCGGCTTATGAAGCCGCTCACGAAATGGAAACCGCCTGATGCCCGCTCCCCGCACCTATGAGATCGTCGTCCTGCCCGGCGATGGCGTCGGCCCCGAGGTGACCCACGCGGCCCAGGCCGTGCTGACCGTGGTCGGCGATTTCTTCGGCCACAAATTTCGCTTCAGGGAGCATCTGATCGGCGGGGCGGCGATCGATGCGACGGGCGACCCGCTGCCGCCGGAGACGGTCAGCGCCTGTCTGGCCGCGGACGCCGTGCTGCTGGGCGCGGTGGGCGGTCCCAAATGGGACGGCGGCGCGCGCCGGCCCGAGGAAGGCCTGCTGGGCCTGCGCAAGGCCATGGGCCTGTTCGCCAACCTGCGGCCGTTGCAGGTCTCGCCGGTGCTGGCCCACCGCTCGCCGCTGAAGCAGGAGATCGTCGAGGGCGTCGACCTGATCGTGTTCCGCGAGCTGACCGGCGGCATCTATTTCGGCGAGAAGACCCGCACCGCCGACCGCGCCACCGACCTGTGCGAGTACACCGTCCCCGAGATCGAACGCATCGCCCGCGCCGCCTTCAAGACCGCCCAATTGCGGCGCGGCAAGGTGACCTCGGTCGACAAGGCCAATGTGATGGAGACCAGCCGCCTGTGGCGCGAGGTGGTCACGCGCATCCACACCGAGGAATTCCCGCGCATCGAACTGGAACACGCCCTGGTCGACTCCATGGCCATGCACCTGATCCGGAAGCCGCGCGAATACGACGTCATCCTGACCGAGAACATGTTCGGCGACATCCTGTCGGACGAGATCTCGGTGCTGGGCGGCTCGATCGGCCTGCTGCCCTCGGCCTCTCTGGGCGCCGACGGCCCCGGCCTGTTCGAACCCATCCACGGCTCGGCTCCTGACATCGCAGGTCAGGACAAGGCCAATCCGGTCGGGACCATCCTGTCCGCCGCCCTGATGCTGCGACACAGCCTCGGACTGGAGGACGAGGCCGGTTCGGTCGAGGCGGCCGTGGCGGCTGTGCTGTCGGCCGGCGCCGTGACCCAGGACCTGGGCGGGACGCTGGGCACGCGCGCGGCGGCAAACGCCGTGATCGACGGGCTGCGCGCCATCCACTGGGCCGCGGCCCACCGCATCCAGATGCACTGGGCGTAGCGTGAGAGGTGAAACCGTGTCGTGTGGAGCGCACATCCGGCGGATCGGGCGTGTGGCCGTGCAAAATCGCCCCCGTCAGGGAATAAAATTGCAGCGTGACTTGACGCGCGCCGTTTCAGTCCGCAGCCTGTCGTCCGACTTCAATGTGAGCCCGGTCCCTTGAACCGTTCCGCCGCCTTCTTCCCCGTCCGTCCGACCGCCTCGCGCGGCGGTGCGGGCGTGCGCGCCAGCGGCCTCGGTATGACCACCTCGATCACCACCATCACCACGCTCATGGCGGGGACAGGTTAGCGCGCACCACACTCAGGATCGCTCCAACCCAACCCCGCCCGGACCCCCGGGCGGGGTTTTTCATTTCCGCCTTCCCCCAATCAGCCTCATTCGAAAGTCCTGCCATGCCCAGCCTCGCCCTCCTTCGACAGAAACCGGCGCCCGCCGCCGCCCTCCCCCTGCCCGGCGCACCCGTGGTGGTGATGAAGTTCGGCAGTTCGGTGCTGGCCAGTCCGGCCGACGCGCCCGCCGTCGCCTCCGACATCTATGCCGAGGTCCGGCGCGGCCGCCGCGTCGTCGCCGTGGTCTCGGCCTTCGCCGGCGAGACCGACCGGCTGCTGGCCGAGGCGCGGCTGCTCGGTCTTGCGCACGACAACCCCCTGCTGCCGGCCTATGTCGTGCAGGGCGAGGAGCGGTCGGCGGCCCTGACGGCCCTGGCCTGCGACCGGATCGGGCTGGACGCTGCGACCCTGACGGTGCGCGAGCTCGGCATCCTCGCCGAGGGGCCGTGCGAGCACGCCCGCCCCGTCGCCCTCGATCGCGCCGCGCTGGAGCGGGCGCTGGAGCGGCATGAGGTCGTGGTGGTGCCCGGCTTCGGCGCTCTCGGGCCCGACGGCCGGGCGGTGCTGCTGGGCCGGGGCGGGTCGGACCTGACCGCCCTGTTCCTCGCCGCCGAGCTGGGCCTCGACCACGTCCAGCTGGTGAAGGACGTCGACGGCCTCTACGACCGCGACCCCAACGCCGATCCCGACGCCCGCCGCTACGATCAGGCCAGCTGGGCCGAGGCCAAGGGCTTGGGCGGCGGGCTGGTGCAGCCGGACGCCCTCGACCTGGCCGAGGCGCGGCGGCTGTGCGTCGAGGTTCGCAACCACGCCGACGGCCACCGCACCGCGATCGGGGCCGAGGGCGCGCCGCCGCGCCGCGTGCCGCCGCGTCGCCGGCTGAAGGTCGCGGTGGCCGGTTGCGGCGTCGTCGGCGGCGGGGCCCTGTCGCGGCTGCTGGGCGACGCCCGCGTCGAGGTCGTCGGCGTGCTGGTGCGCGATCCGGCCAAGGCCCGTGACATCCCCGGCTTCCCGGCGGCCGCCTTGGCGCCGCTGTTGGTGGACAATGCCGCCGCCCTGCTGGACCGCGACCCGGACATCCTGCTGGAGGCCTTGTCGGAGGCGGAGGCCGGTCACGCCGTGATCCGCGCCGCGCTGGAGCGCGGCGTCGATGTGGCCAGCGCCAACAAACAGGCGGTCAGCCGCGACCCCGCCGGCCTGCTGGCCCTCGCCGAGGTTCATGAGGCGAAACTGCTGTGGTCGGCGTCGATCGGCGGCGGCGCGCCCATGGTCGAGACCCTGCGCGCGGCCCGCGCCGACGGCCCGGTCGCGGGCTTCGAGGCGGTGCTGAACGGCACGGTCAACTTCATGCTCGAACGGCTCGGCGACGGCGCCTCGTTCGACCAGGCCCTGGCCGAGGCCCGCGCTGCCGGTTTCGCCGAGGAGGATCCCTCCTCCGACCTCGAAGGCCTCGACGCCGCCGCCAAGGTGCGCTTGCTGGCGTTCGAAGCCTTCGGCCTGATGCCGGACGAGGGGGACATCCCGCGCGACGTGCTGTCGCCGGACGCCCTCCCGCCGGCCGGCGCGCGCCAGCTGTGTCGATGCCGGCTGGACAACGGCCGGGTCGTCGCCGAGGTTCGTCTGGTCGCCGGCGCGCTCGATCCGCTGTTCGCCGCGCTGAACGGGGAGCGCAACGCCTTGAAGGTCATAGGCCCGGATGGATCGGCGGTGCGGTGCCGGGGTCGCGGCGCCGGCCGCTGGGCCACGGCCGAGAGCCTGCTGGCCGACCTCGGCGAGCTCGCCGCCCGCCGCTTCGCGCTTCAGGACGCCTGAGATGGCGGTGTTCACCCCCGTGGAGGAGGCCGAGGCCGAACCCTTCATTAGTCGCTTCGGCCTCGGGTCGTTGCGCGCCCTGACGCCGATCGCCGAGGGTGTGGAGAACACCAACTACCGCCTCGATACGGATCAGGGACGGTTCGTCCTGACCCTGTTCGAGGGCCGGACCGACGAGGCCGCCCTGCCCTTCTGCCTCGGGCTGACGCGCCACGCGGCGGAACGCGGCCTGCCCTGCGCCAGCGCGCTGGTCGACGCCGGCGGCGAGGCGATCGGACGGCTGAACGGCCGGCCCGCCGCCATCCTCGACTGGCTGCCGGGCGTGGCGAAGACCGAGCCGTCGCTCGACGATCAGGCGGCCGCCGGCGCCCTGCTGGCCCGCCTGCATCTGGCGGCGGCCGACTATCCGGCGGAACGGGCCAATCCCGTGGGCGCCGCCGCCCGCCGGGCGCTGTTCGAGCGGTGCGACACGCGGGCCGCGGGCGCCGACCGACGGATCCTCGAGCGGCTGGCGCCGTGGGTGGCGGCCCACGCGCCTGACCCCGCCGCCGGCCTGCCGCGCGGCCCCATCCACGCTGACTATTTTCCGGACAACCTGCTGTTCGAGGGTGGCGCGCCCAGCGGCCTGATCGACTTCTATTTCGCCTGCGTCGACGCCCTCGCCTACGACCTCGCCATCGCCCTGTCGGCCTGGGGGTTCGACGCCACGGGAGCCCCGCTTCCCGCCGCGCTGCACGCCTTCCAGTCGGGCTATGAAGCGGTCCGGCCGCTCAGCGCGGCCGAGCGCGCCGCCCTGCCCGAACTGGGCGCGGTCGCCGCCGTGCGCTTCACCCTGACGCGTCTGCACGACCGGCTGTTCCACGACCCGGCAGCCCTGGTCACGCCCAAGGATCCCGCGCCGTTCCTGCGTCGGCTCGACTGGTGGACCGGGGCGCCGCTGGCCGCCTGATCAGCGCGCGCCGATCGCGGCCAGCACGGCTTCCAGCGTCGGCTCGACCGTCTCGAACCGCTCGGCGCGACCCTCCAGCCCCTCGAGCTGCGACGGCCGTTCCGGGGCGAAGCCGAGGGCCGCCTCGACGGCTTCCGGGAATTTGGCCGGATGGGCCGTGGACAGGGCCACCACCGGGCCGGCCGAACGGTCGAGCGCCCGCGCCGCGTGCAGGGCCACGGCCGTGTGCGGGCAGATCACCCGGCCGCATTCGGCCCAGGTGCGGGCGATCTCCTGCGCCGTCTCCGCCTCGCTGACCGAAACCGCCGACACCTCGCGCCGCAGCGCCGCCAGCAGGTCGTCCGGCAGGGTCACGCGCCCATTCCGGCTGAAATCCTCGAACAGGCCGCGTGTCAGATCGGCGTCGCGACCCGAGGCCTCGAACACGAGGCGCTCGAAATTGGAGGGCGCCTGCACGTCCATGCTGACGCTGGCGGTGGGGTGGGCCGGCGCCTGCTGATAGACTCCGCTCTCCAGCGCCCGCGCCAGGGCGTCATTGCGGTTCGTCGCCGCCACCAGCCCGGCCATCGGCACACCCATCCGACGCGCGCCCCAGCCGGCGAAGGCATCGCCGAAATTGCCGGTGGGCACGACATAGGTCGCCCTGCCCGCTTCTGAGCCGAGGGCGCGGGCGGCGCTGGCGTAGTAGGGAATCTGCCCGGCCAGACGGGCCCAGTTGATCGAGTTGACGGAGCTGAGCCGCCGCGCAGCGCGCAGTCCGGGATCTTTCAGCAGGGCTTTCACCAGCCGCTGGCAATCGTCGAAGTCGCCGCGGACGGCGAGGTTGAGGACATTGTCGGCCACGGTGGTGGTCATCTGCAGCCGCTGCACCGGCGACACCCGGCCCAGCGGATGCAGCACCACCAGATCGATCCGTTCGACGCCGCCGAAGGCGCGCACGGCGGCGGCGCCCGTATCCCCGCTGGTCGCCGTCACCAGCAGCAGCCGTTCGTCGCGCACGGACAGGGCGGCCTCGGCCAGCACCGCCACCATCTGCATGGCGTAGTCCTTGAAGGCCGCCGTGGGCCCGTGGAACAACTCGAGCACGAACAGGCCGGGGCTCAGTTCGACCAGCGGCGTCGCCTCAGGCCGCAGGAACTGCTCGGACAGCCGCACCGTGGCCCGGTCCAGCGCGCCCGTCGGCAGGGCCTCGCCGATGAACGGCGCCAGCACCGCCGAGGCCAGGGCGGCGGCGCCCGGATCCGACGGCATCTGCCGCAAACTCGGCCAGTCGCGGGGCACGTAGAGCCCGCCATCCGGCGCGACCCCGGCCAGCAGGGCGCCGGCGAAATCCACTTCCGGCGAGGTTCCGCGCGTGCTGATGTAGGCGGGCGAGAATGACACGGCCATTGGAGTTCCAGCGGCCGGGCATGGCCGACGCCATTTGACCGTTCCGGCGAGGGCGATGCAACAGGGACTGGCGGCGTTCCGGCGCGCGCAGCAAGCCTTGGCAGCCATCGGGCGGACCGCCATGGTGACGCCATGCACGCCGACGCCCTCGCCCACACGAACGATCTTCACGACGCCGGCCGCGCGCTGGCGAACGCGCGTCGCGTGGTCATCAAGATCGGCTCGTCCCTGCTGATCGACTCCGACCGGGGCGACGTGGACGGCGCCTGGCTCGAGGCCATGGCCGGAGAGGTCGCGCGGCTCCGGGGCGAGGGCAAGGCGGTGATCGTCGTCTCATCTGGCGCCGTGGCCCTTGGCCGTCGCCGCCTCGACCTGCCTCCCGGCGCTCAGCTGGACCGGAAACAGGCCGCCGCCGCCGTCGGCCAGTCGATGCTGATGCAGGCCTGGACCGCCGCCCTGGCCGGCCGCGGTCTGGTCGCCGCCCAGATCCTGTTGACGCGCGAGGACACCGAGCGCCGGCGGCGCTGGCTCAATGCCCGCGCCACGCTGGAGGCCCTGCTGGCGCTCGGCGTCGTACCGGTGGTCAATGAGAACGACACCGTGGCCACCGAGGAAATCCGCTACGGCGACAACGACCGGCTGGCGGCGCGCACCGCCCAGCTGGCGCGGGCCGATGTATTGGCGCTGCTATCCGACGTGGACGGGCTCTACACCGCCGATCCGCGCCGGGACACGACCGCCCTCCACATCCCGTTTCTCGCCGACCTGACACCGGCGGCGGTGGCGGCCGCCGAGGGTCCCAATCTCCAGAGCGGCGTCGGCACGGGCGGCATGGCCACCAAGTTAATGGCGGCGCGGATCGCCCGCTCGGCCGGCTGCTCGACCCTGATCCTGTCGGGCGTGAGCCATGCCCCGATTACGGCCCTTGCGCACGGGGCCAGGGCGACGCTGATCGCCGCGCCGGCCACGCCCATGACGGCCTACAAGCAGTGGATCGCCGGCAGTCTCGAGCCCGCCGGGGCTCTGGTGGTCGATGCCGGCGCAGCGACCGCCCTGGCGGGCGGCAACAGCCTGCTGGCCTCGGGTGTGATGGAGGTGCGGGGCGATTTCGATGCGGGCGACTGCGTGCGGGTGGTCGGTCCGTCGGGCCCGATCGGCGTCGGCCTGACCGCCTATGCCGCCGCCGACTGCCGCCGCATACAGGGACGCCACAGTCGCGAGTTTGAGAGCCTGCTGGGCTGGAAAGGCCCCGGCGTGGCCATCCACCGGGACGATCTGGTGCTGGGCGCTTAGGCCCGAACCAGATGGTCGAGCGGCGGCGCCTCGGCGGCGCTGCCGGGGAAGACGCGGGCGTCCAGCGCCGCCCGGTCGACGCCGAGATGATCGCGCAACACGCCCTTGAACACCGAGCGGATGTCCAGCGTCGGGGCCAGGTCCCGGTCCTCGAACAGGCGGTTGGGCGCCAGGGTCGGCCAGTCGCCGATCGGCCCGCCGGCCTTCAACGCCCCGCCGGCCAGCAACAGGGAAGAGGCCGTGCCGTGGTCGGTGCCCTGGGTGCCGTTGGCGTGGGCGGTGCGGCCGAATTCGGTGGCGACAATGACGATCGTCCGCGCCCAGTCCTCTCCCAGCCCCTGCCGCACGCCGGCGATCAGCTGGTCCAGCCCGCCGAGGCGGACGACCAGCTGCGCATTCTGCCGCGCATGGGTGTCCCAGCCGTCGACCGACAGGGCGACCAGATCGGCGCCCGCTTCGCCTGTCATCAGTCGGGCCACCGCCGCGCCCAGGCCGGCGACGTCGTTGCGGCGCGGGGTCGAGCCGTCGCCGGTCATCATCGCCTGGGCTTCGGTCTCCAGCCCGCGCGCGAGACTGTTCCCGAGCATGGGATCCTCGACATAGAGGTCCTGCAGCAGGGAGGCGATGCGGTCCTCGCCCCTCACCACGCCGCCCGGCGCCCAGCTGGAGGTCGGGGCGGCGCCGCGCAGGATCAGTGGGGTCTGGGCGCCGATCGACAGACCCTTGCCGCCACTGGCGGCGAGGGCCCGATTCAGCCAACCGTCCGTCTGCTGACGAAGTCCGCCACCGCCGTTTTCGAGCACGTCCTGGGCGTCGAAATGCGACCGCACCCGCGCCGGGATGGCCACGGCCGGAGCGAACCGTAGCTGGCCGGCGCCGTACAGGCCATGCAACGCCGTCAACGCCGGATGCAGGCCAAAACCTTCGGCCAGGGCCAGTGCGCCGTTCGCCTCGCCCGACGCGGGGATCGCCAGGCCGCCGCGCAGGGCGACGTAATCGGGATCGCCGTACGGAACGGTCACCGACAGGCCGTCCATGGCCCCGCGGGCGATGACGACGACCAGCTTGTCGCGCGGCCCCCTCGCCTGCGCCGCGGCCTGCCCGGCGAAGGCGAGACTGATGCCGGACGCGGCGGCGCCGAGCAGGAAGCGGCGGCTCATCTGAACGAAACGGGTCATCGGCGCTGGAACTCCGGCGACAGCAGAAACAGGGTCATGGCCTCGGACCGGCTCTCGGCCCGGGCGATCATCTGTCGGGCGCGGTCGCCCAGGCGGGGGCCGAGGGCCGCGGCGGCGACGGCGTCCGGGTCGCTCGCCGCGGACCGCTCGCCCACGGCCTTGGCCCAGTTCAGGCGTTTGACCAGGGCGTCCGGCCCGGCCCAGTCCTCGGCCGTATCGGGCCAGCCCTCGGGCGAGGGCGCGGCGAACATCGGCTGGCCCATCTGCAGCAGGGCCTGCCGCAGCGGTTCGATCCGTTCGGGGCTGGTCCCGAGGGCGCGGTGGGTTGAGATGACGAACTCATAGGGCGTCTTGACCTTGACGGCCCGCGGCTCCCAGGCATCCGGAGCCGCGATCAGCGCCCGCGCGACGACGGCGAGGTCGCCGCCGGATCCGGTCCAGGCCTGCCCAAGCCGGGCTACCAACGCCGGCGGCGGCTGGTCGGCGACGAAATGGGCGGCGATCCGGTGCGCCATGCGTCGCGCCGTCTGCGGACGGTTGGCGAGATCCCTCAAGATCGCCTCGCCCTGCTCCACGCCGCCAGCGCCGTGACGCCGGCCCATCACCGTGCGGTCGCCCGGCTCATGGAGGACGGACCGAAAGACGAAGCCGCTCCCGGCCGGCTCGCCGGTGCGGGCGGCGCGACGAGCGCCTGCCTGACCGCGACCCTGCCGTTGACCCATGCCCTGATCGGGGGCGGCCGGAACGGACCAGCCGGTCAGCGCCCGCGCGAATTCGGTGACGTCCGCCTGGGTGTAGCCGCCGTCGGCGCCGACCGTGTGCAGTTCCAGCGCCTCGCGCGCCAGGTTCTCGTTCAGACCGGCTTCGCGACGGCGGCCGGCCTGACTGTTCGGCCCGGTCGAGCGGACCTGGTCGAGGTACAGCAGCATGGCGGGATGCTGTTCGGCGGCGACGGCAAGATCCTCGAATCGACCGAACACATGCGGCCGGATCGCTTCCCGCTCATACTGGCCCATGAAGACGCCGGACTGGAATTTGGTCGCCGAGACGGTGAAGACATTGGCCCAGAACAGGGCCCATAGTTCGGCGAAACCAGACTCCGTCGTGGCCGCCAGCCGGGCCCGGGCAAGGAACGCCTGCGCCGTATCGAGGGTGAGGGCGCGGCGACTGTCGCGCCGGGCGTCGAACGCGGCCTGGGCGGCGGGATCGTTCAGGGGCGCGTCGCCGGCCGCACTGTCGCTCATCGCGGCGTCCGAACCGGTCGCCCGGCGCGCCTGCCGGACCTCGCCCGACTCGCGCTGATAGGCGAGCAACTGTTCCATCCGCCCGGCCGAGCTGGTGAACGTACCGGGCGGATTGGGCGCGCCCTGAGGCCGCACCTGCGCTTCCAGCCAGCCGCGCGGATCGGCCGCGATGTCGGCCAGTTCGCCAGGGCGGGCGCCGAGCCCGAACCGGGTCAGGGCGATCGCGGCGTCGAGGTCTCCGGCGTTTCGCATCGCGGGCTCTCCGGTCGTTCCGGGTTCAACGCCGGCCGACGCGTGTTCCGTCGCGAGCCGTCACCGGGTGCGGGCGCCGGGAGTCCGATGGCCCCGTTCGCGACCTCGGCAGGATCGCCGGCTGGACCGATGACCGGGCGCCGACCCGGACCTACCGGCGCCGGGCGCCGTCGTCCGCGTGGATCAGGGCCGAGCCGGTCTCGCCCACGACCGCGTGGACGAAGCCGTCGGCGCCCGGCAGCAGGCCCTGATCGAACGGCCGCTGGTCGAAGACCTGATAGCGGATGGCCTGTCCCGGCGCGAGGTCGGTCTCGAAGGTCCAGAGGTCCGGATCATCGGCGTCCGGGGTCAGCCGGACCACCATCTCGTTGGAGCCGAGGAAATCGCCCCAGAGCCAGAGCGGCGCCGTCTCACCGGCGGCCCGGCGAACGCCGATGGTGACCGGCTGCGGCTCGACATAGGCGTGGCGGGTGTACTGCGCCGCCGCGGTCAGTTCATTGCCCCGCCGCCAGTCGAAGAAGGTCGCATTCTCCCAATTCGATCCCACGCCCCAGCGGGTCGAGCAGCGCGTCGAGACCCAGGCCGGTTCCCAATAGACCACGCCGACGCCGCCGTTCGACTTCACCGTCTGGGTGATGTCGACCATGTAGCGGTGCTGGCCCTCTTCGGTCGCGGGATACTCGGGCAGCAGGGTGTCGGGACCGAGCAGATTGGGCGAGGCGTCCTCGCCCTCATTGGTGAAGGGATAGGAGGTCTCGACGACGATCACCTCGACCGCATAGCGGTGCCGCAGGCGGTTGATCGTCGCGCCGAGCCCCTCCAGCCCCTGGGTCGACCATTTGCGATAATAACTGACGCCGATCAGGTCGAAGTCGGTGACCCCGTGCTCCGCGGCGGCCGCGAACCACGGCTCGACATTCTCGGGCTGGGCGATGTGGAGCATGACCAGCGGCTGGACCGAACTCGCCGCGCTGGCGTCACGGACGGCGCGGATGCCGGCGTTGAGCAGGGCGGCGTTGCGCGGCCAGTTGATGCCCGGACGGGTCTCCTTCCAGTCCAGTTCGCCCATCAGTTCGGGATTGGTCTCGTTGCCGACCTGGACCAGGTCCGGCATCAGCCCGTCGGCGTCGAGCGCGGCCAGTGTCTCCCGGGTATAGTCGTACAGCGCCTGAGACAGGGCCGGGACATCGTCACGGATCGGTCGCCAGGCCTTGGGCACGATCTGCTTGTCGCCGTCGGCCCAGTCGTCGGAATAGTGGAAGTCCAGCAGCACCTCCATGCCTTCCGCCTTGGCCCGGCGGATGGTCTCGCGCACGTCGTCGAGGTCGGAATAGTCGGTCCATTCCGCATCGTTCCAGATGCGCACCCGGACCAGATTGGTGCCGGCCTCGGCGAACAGCCGGTAGGGATCCATGACCTCGCCATTGACCCGATAGACGGCGCCGCAGTCTTCCATCTCGTTCACATACGAGAGGTCCGCGCCGAAATAGAAGACGGACTGGGCGGCGGCGGGACCGGCGGCCGCGACGGTGAGGGCGGCCAGGGCGGGCGTCAGGAAGCGGATCATGGAACTCTACCGGGCAAGGGCCCGCGGGCGGCGCTGGTCCGCCCGCGGGACAGGTCAGTAACGCAGGGTGATGTCGAAGCTGAAGCGACGGCCGTAGTGGTCGTAGCGCGCCAGCCGGTCGGGACTGTTGTCGTAATGGACCCGCACCGGCTCGTCGGTGAGGTTGCCGGCCTGGAAGCGCAGGCCGACCTGGTCGGACACCTGGTAGGAGGCGCTGAAGTCGAGGATGCCCTCGCTCTCCAGGGTCCGCAGGGCCGAGCCGTCCCAGCCGTCGATGACGGTGAAGGGGCTGTGATATTTGTAGCCGAGGCGGCTCTCGAACCGGCCCTTGCTGTACCACAGGTCGATCGTCGCGGTGCGCTCCGCCAGACCGGTTCCCTCCAGCGGGTCATTGGCCGGGTAGAACTCCTTCACGTCGGAATTGACCAGGGCCAGGTTGGTGTAGATGCCGAAGTCCTGCAGGCCCGGAATGAAGCTGAACGGAGTCTGGAAGGTGAACTCGGCCCCCGAGATGCCGCCGCCGTCGCCATTGAACGGGCCGGTGACATTGTAGGTCACGCCGTCGATCTCGACCGGCCGGGTTGAGTAGCCGATGTGGCTGTCGACATCCTTGTAGTAGACGGCCGCGGCGAACAGGGCCTCGGGCGCGAAATACCACTCGTAGGACAGGTCGAACTGGGTGGCGCGGAACGGCTCGAGCAGCGGGTTGCCGGCGCTGCCGGTGGGCGGCGGGGCGGTGTTCCACAGGGTTCGGCCGGCGCGCAACTCGTCCAGCGGCGGCCGGGCGATGGTCCGGGCCGCGCCGAAGCGGAGTTGCCGGTCCTCGGCCAGTTCGAGCGTCAGGTTCAGGCTCGGCAGGACCTCGACATAGTCGTTGTCGATGCTGACCGGGGTCAGCGGACCGCCATTGACCGACTCATAGCCGTTGCTGGTCGTCTCGGTCGCAACGACCCGGACGCCGACGTTGCCGGTGACCGGCAGGCCGCCCCACTGGCTGACGAAGTCGGCCTTCACATAGGCTTCGGCGACCTGCTCCTCGACGTCCCAGCCCGAACCGAGCACCTCGGAATTGGCCGGCTCGACGAAGCCGCCATAGGCGGCCTGGGCGAGGGCGTCGAAATCGCCGTTCAGCAGCGGCGGAGCCTCAAAATCGTCGACTGTGAAGCTGCTCAGCAGATCGGCCGGCAGGGCGGCGATGATCGGCGCCTGGAACCACTGCGTCATGCGGTAACCCTTGGAGCGATCCGAGACGCGGGCGCCGAAGGCGACCTCGGTCACCCCGGTGTCGCCGAGGTAGCGCCGGGCGTCGAACCGCCCCGCCATCAGTTCGTCTTCCAGATGACCGCCGTCGGTCTGACCCGGCACCCAGGTCGGGAGGGCCTGAATGGTCGGATCGGCCGGGTCGGAACTGGTCGTCACCGACGGGGCCACGCTGGCGCGCATGTCGAACGCCAGCCAGTCGGGATAGACCTCGGTGAACACCGCCTGCCAGGTGTTTTCGCGCTCGGCCTTCGAATAGGACAGGTCGCCGTGCACGGTCCAGTCGCCCGCCGTCCAGCGACCGTTCAGGCCGGTGACGAACAGGGTCTTGTCCTCCTCATAACGGGCGACGACGTTGGTCACCGAGACGAAGGGCAGGTTGGCCGCCACGACGGTGTTGTCGATGATGGTGTAGGACGCGCCGGGGTCGTTATAGGCCCAGGCCGAACCGCCGGCCCAGTTGCCCATGGCGCCGTTGCGGCCGTACCAGGCCTGGTTCTGGTCCTCGCCGATGTCGATCTGGGAATAGAGGACGTCGAAATTCAGCTCGAAGTCGGCGTTCGGACGCCACTGCAGGGCGCCGTTCAGGCCGGTGCGGTCCTCAGCCAGCCGTTTGACCTCGGTCTGGGCGCCCCAGGGCGTGGCGTCGAGATCGCCGTCGCCGTCGATGTCGCCGGGCTCTCCGCCGGTCTCCTCGTCATTGAAGCCCCAGCCCTGGAACGAGGCGAAGCCGTTGCGCTGTTCCTGGCGGCTGATCCCCAGATTGACGCCGAGCGTATCCGACAGGCGGCGGGTGAAGCTGGCGGCGGCGCGATAGCCGAGCGGATCGTAGTCCGGCAGGTTTTCGCCGGACTCATAATAGACAAGGCCGGCGCTGGCGGCGATCGCGGGCCCGGAATAGTCCAGCGGCTTGACCGTGCGGATGTTGATCGTCCCGGCCACGCCGCCGGCGATCAGGTCGGCCGACTGAGATTTATAGACCTCGACGCCCGAGACCACCTCGGACGGATAGATCTCCCAGCGCACATTGCGGTCCGGCTCGGACGAGGCCACCTCGCGGTCGTTGACCAGGCCCAGCACCAGACGCGGGCCAAGGCCGCGGATCGCCGCCTGGCTCTGGTTGCCGCGGTCGCGGGTGCCGTTGATGCCGGGCAGACGCACCAGTTCCTCGGCGATGGTCACATTCGGCAGCTGGCCGATGTCCTCGGACGAGATCGCCTCGATGACGAGGGCGGAACGCCGCTTGACCTCAATGGCGTCGCGCAGCGAGGCGCGGATGCCGGTGATGATCACCTCCTCGACCTCGGTCGCCTCGTCCTGGACGGGGGGCGGGTCCTGGGCCCAGGCCGCCGCCGGCAGCGCCAGCCCCGCGGCCAGAGCCATGGCCGATACGCCCGTCAGGGTCTTTCTCTGAATCGTCATCCTCGTCTCCTCCCCTCATCCACGCAGTGTCGCGCGGTTTGTCATTGTCTTGTGGTCCGGAACCGTCCGCCG
Source organism: Alphaproteobacteria bacterium (assembly GCA_018820665.1). Taxonomy (GTDB): domain Bacteria; phylum Pseudomonadota; class Alphaproteobacteria; order Caulobacterales; family Caulobacteraceae; genus Brevundimonas. The sequence continues at coordinate 53,333 of JAHJNW010000084.1, forward strand.
GACTCGAGCTCAAGCGTTGCGGGGCGCAGCCCCTCGGCCCGCGCCGCCAGGCGGATCGGACCGGGCCGGCGCTCGGTCTGCACGACGGCCTGGGCCAAGCCGTTGAACAGCTGGCGGGAGCTGGCGCGGTCCGGCTCATGGCTGACCGGATTGCCGTTGCCGACCCCGATCACGCGAGCGGGCCCGTCGATCTCGAACACGACCCGGTCATCGGCGAGCGGCGCGGGCCGGCCGCGGGCGTCCAGCGCCCGGGCGGTGATCATGGCCACGTCCTCGCCATCGGCCGACAGGCGGACCCGGTCGGCGGTCAGCTCGATCCGGGCGGCCGGACCGGCGGTCTCGCGCCGGACCCGGCTGACCAGCCGCCCGTCCTTCCAGCCGCGCGCTTCCAGGACGCCAGGCGCGAACGGCACGGACCACTCCAGATGGCGGTTGCGGACGACGTCCTTCGCGCCCTGCGAGCGGCCGTTCAGGAACAGCTCGACCCGGTCCAGATTGGAATGGACCCAGACGTCGATCGCCTCCCCTTCCCGCCCGGCCCAGTTCCAGTGCGGGAACAGGTGCAGCAGCGGCTCCGGCCGCCACCAGGCGCGGTAGTACCAATAATTGTCCTTGGGGAAGCCGCAGGAATCCATCGCCCCGAAATAGGAGGCGACGCTGGGCCAGCGGTTGAACGGCGTCGGCTCGCCGCGATAGTCGAAGCCGGTCCAGATGAAGCCGCCGGCGATGTAGGGCCGCTCGGCCGCGAGTGTCCACCACTCCTCGGCGGTCGAGGCCCACCACGGGTGTTCGCGATCATAGGCCGGCACGATGTGGCGCGCGTCGTCGCGGATGTATTCGCCGCGCGTCGAGACCGTGCTGCCGGTCTCGGAGCCGAGGATCGGCTGGTCCGGGAACCGGGCGTGATACGGCTCCATCTGCGGCGTGCGGTAGTTGAAGCCGAGGATGTCGACGACTGGGGATATGCCTTCGCCGAAGTCCTGGTCCTTGGCCGCCGTGACCGGGCGCGTCGGGTCGAGGCGGTTGACCAGTCGCTTCATGGTGCGGGCGATGGCGGCGCCCCGGGCCGTGCCCTGGATGGCCTGTTCCTCGTTGCCGATCGACCAGGCGATCACCGAGGGGCGGTTGCGGTCGCGCCGGACCAGTATGGCCAGTTCGTTCAGGGCGGCCGCGTCCGACGACATCCGCCGCGTCTCGTTGATCACCAGCATGCCCAGCCGGTCGCAGGCGTCCAGCAGCTCGGGCGTCGGCGGATTGTGCGAGGCGCGATAGGCGTTGCAGCCCATCGCCTTCAGCTGTTCGATCCGCCAGACCTGCAGGCGGTCGGGCACGGCGGCGCCGACCCCGGCGTGGTCCTGATGGCAGCAGGCGCCGAGCAGCTTCAGCGGCTGGCCATTCAGCAGGAAACCGCGCCTGGCGTCGAACTGCGCCTTGCGCACGCCGAACAGGGTTTCGACCCGGTCGACAACGCGACCATCGGCGACGATCTCGGTCAACAGAGTGTGCTGCTGCGGCGTCTCGACGGACCACAGCGGGGCGACGTCCCACGCCGCCGGCAGGGTCGCCTTGCCCGCGTCCCAGGCCCCAAGGGTCAGCGGCGCCCTCGCCTCCGTTACAACGGTCCCGTCGGGGGCCTTGATGGTGCAGACCACGTCGCAGACCCGCCGCTCGCCCGAGGCGTTGGCGACATCGACTATCAGCTCGGCTCGCGCGCCCGCGCCGCTGGGTCGGGCCCGGACGGTGACGCCCCACTGCGGCACGTGCAACGGATCGACCGTCGTCAGCCAGACGTGGCGATACAGGCCGGCCCCTTCATAGAACCAGCCCTCGCCGAGGCTCGCATCGACACGCACGGCCAGCTGATTGATTTCGCCCGGGGTGGCGAAGTCGGTGATGTCGACCGAAAACGGCGTATAGCCGCCCTCGTGCTCGTGCACGATGAAGCCGTTCAGGAAGACCACGATGTCGCGAAACGCGCCGTCGAACTCCAGCGACAGCCGCCGCCCGGCCATCTCCGCCGGGATGGCGACCGGCAGGCGGTACCAGCCGACGCTGGTGTCCGGATATTCGCGCCCCAGACGCTTGAAGCCGTGCGCCGCGCGCGGATCATCCTCCCCTTCCGGCGGCGGCGCCGGGCTGGGCGTGAAAGGCAGGTCGATGGCCCAGTCGTGCGGAACCTGCACCCGGCTCCAAGCCGAATCGTCGAAGTCCGCCGCCACCGCCGTCGCCAGTTCAGTCCCCGCCTTGGCGTAGGTCCGCTGGTTGCGGCCGAAGCCGAAGTCCCGATCCGGATCGGACGCATGGCCGAGCGCGAATCGCCAGTCGAAGGCCAGTTTGCGCCGTTCGCGGGTGCGGGGCTCAGGGGCGGGCACGGACTGGGACACGGCCGGCGTCGCGCCGGCCAGCGCGGTCGCCCCCGCCGCAAGCAGCAGCGTGCGGCGATCAGCGGTCAGACGTCCCGATAGTGGCGTGCCCCTGGCGTCCATTCTGTCTCCCCGACGCGCCATGTGCCCGGCGCTGTCCGGGGCAAAGAAACCTTGGCCATCCGGAATGTCAACGAATTGTCTGACAATATATGAAAATCATTTCACCCATGGCGCGAGGGCGACAGTGTGAGGACTCGCCGGGCTGGCCGCGCAGGGCTATGGAAAACCGCATGACGAGCTCAAGGCACAGCGGGACCCGGACCCACGGCATCGTCCAGGATCTGGGCGCAGCGATCGTCACCGGGACCTATGCCGACCGGCCCTTTCCCGTCGAGTTCGAGCTGGCGCAACGCTATCAGGCCAGCCGTTCAGCGGTCCGCGAGGCGGTGAAGATGCTGACCGCCAAGGGCCTGCTGCGGGCCCGCCCGCGTCAGGGCACCTGGATCCAGGCCGAGGAGTTCTGGAACCTGCAGGACCCGGATGTGCTGCGCTGGATGCTGCAGCGGCGCTTCTCCCTGCCGCTGCTGATCGAGTTCACCGAGGTCCGGCTGGGGATCGAGCCGGCCGCGGCCGGCCTCGCCGCCCTCTCCGCCACCCCTGCGCAGAGCGCCCGCATCGCCGAGGCGATCGGACGGATGGACGCCGCCGGCCGGGGCGAGGACGACTCGCTGGAGTCCGACATCGCCTTCCACTCGGCGGTGCTGAAGGCGACCGGAAATCGCTTCTATGCCCAGCAGTGCGAGCTGATCGAGACGGCCCTGCGCTTCAGCATTCGCCAGACCAACTCCTACAAGGGCGTCAGCCTGGCCAGCATCGAGGATCACCGGCGCGTCGCCGACGCCATCCTGGCGGGCGACGCGGCCGGCGCCGAAGCGGCGATGCGCTATCTGGTGCAGGAGGCGCTGGCGCTGATGCAGGCGGCCCTCGCCCGGACTGGCGAGCCCGAGCCGTCGGAAACCGTGCTGCCCTTCCCGTCGGCCCACAGACCGACGGGATAGGCGGGCTCGACTGCCGAGTCAGCCGCAGTGCGCTCAGCGCAGCCGCGCGCCCTCGGCGTCCCATACCTCGACCTCGCCCAGACCGGCCGCGCGGACCCCCGCCTCGATCTTCGACAGGTCGCCGACGATCACCCAGGTCATCGCCGCCGGATTCAGGATCCCGGCCGCCTGGGTCACAGTCTCGGGCGTCACCGCCGCATAGCGGTCCGGCAGAGTCGTGATCCACTCGTAGGGCCGCTGGAAGCGGGTCACGTGACGCAGATAGCCGACCATCGCATTGTTGGTCTCGAACCGGTCCGGGAGGGTCAGCACCTCGCCGCGCCGGTAAAGGTCCAGCTCCGCCTGCGTCGCCGCGCGCGTCCCGCCGATCTCGTTCAGCTCGCGGGCGATCTCGGCCAGGGCCTCGGCGGTGCGGTCGGTCTGCACGCTGGTCGAGACGGCGAACACCTGCGGCCCGAGGGCCTCGCTGACATAGCTGTTGGCGCCGTAGGTCCAGCCCCTCTGTTCGCGAAGATTCATGTTGAGTCGGGCGGTGAAGCCGCCGCCCAACACGCCGTTCATCATCTCCAGATCGAAATTGCGCGGATCAAGGCCGGTCGGCGCGACCTGCCCGACGCGGATCACCGACTGGATGGCGCCGGGCTTGTCGACCAGGACGATGCGCGGCGCGGTCTGGCCGGCGACCGCCGCGATGGTCTTCTCGCCCCGCGGCAGGGCCGGCGCGCGCCAGTCGCCGAAGCCCTTCTCGAGCGCCGCCATCAGCTCGTCGAAACTCGCATCACCCGCCGCGAAGATCACGGCGTTGTCCGGCCGGATGAAGCTGTGGTGGAAGGCCTGGACATCGTCCCGGGTGAAGGAGGCGATGGTCTGCGCCCGACCCGCCAGCGGCGCGCCATAGGCGTGGTCGGGGCCGTAGACCAGATGGCTGAACACCCGGCCGGCGATGCCGTCGGGATCGACCAGCGCCTGCTGCAGGCCCGACAGGGCCATAGTCCGTTCACGCTCGAGATCACTCTCGTTGAAGCTCGGCTCGCGGACATAGTCGGCCCACAGCGCCACTGTCTCGTCCAGCGAACGGGTCAGGGCCGAGACCGCGAAATTGGTCGTGTCCGAGTCGCTGTAGGCGTACATCCGCGCGCCCAGCATCTCCTGCGCCAGGGTGAACTGCTGGCCCGTCATGTCGCCCGTGCCGTCGTCCATCAGGCCGACGGCGAAGCCCTGCAGGCCGGGCTTCAGCGCCTGATCGGCGCCGCCGCCGGCGTCAAAGCCCATGACGATCTCGACCGTCGGCGTGCCCTCGCGCTGCGAATGGATCACCCGGATTCCGTTCGACAGCCGTCCCTCACGGACCGGCGGCAGGGTCAGGGCCGGCATCGGCCCCATCGCCGGCAAGCCGCTGCGGTCGGCCAGATCCTCGCCCGCTGCGAAGGTCGCCTGCGGCACGACCGCCAGCCGGTAGTTCGGCCGGCTCAACCATTCCTGGGAGGCGGCTTTCACCTCACCAGCCTCGAGGGCGTCGAACCGCGCCAGATCGCGTTCGAACTCGCCGGGATTGTTGTCGAACATCATCCCGCCCGACAGCATCATGGCGCGCACATACAGCGACTCCAGCGAGCGGACGTTGTCGCCATAGGCGCCGATCTTGATCCGCTCCAGCTCTTCCGCCGTCGGGCCCTCGGCGAGGAATTCCGACACCACGGCCTGCAGCGCCGCCTCGGCGTCGGCCCGGTCGACCCCGGCCTTCAGCCGCATGTCGATGGTGAAGATGCCGGCGATGGCCGAGCTCTCGTAGTTGGCTGAGACGCTCGTGGCGAGCTGGCGGTCGAACACGAGGGCCTGATGCAGGCGGGACAGGCGGCCCCGTCCCAGCACCGACGACGCCATGCGAAGGGCCTGGCTCTCGTCGGAGCCGCTGCCGGGAACCGGCCAGCTCCAGGCGATCGCCGTCTCGGGCACAGTCTCGGCCACGACCTCGGTTTTCACCCGGTCCAGCAACGGCGTCCATTCGGTCATCCGCCCGACCGGCGGCCCCGGCGGCACGCTGGCGAAATAGCGGGTCATCAGCTCGCGGGCCTGTTCGACGGTCACATCGCCGGCCAGCGTCACCACGGCGTTGGACGCACCGTAGTAGCGCCGGAACCAGTCCTTCACATCCTCCAGCGAGGCGGCGTCGAGGTCTTCCATCGAGCCGATGATCGAATGGCGATAGGGGTGGTTGGCCGGGAACAGCGCCTCGGCCCGCAGTTCCGGCATGGTCGCATAGGGACGGTTCTCGTAGGTCCGTTTCTCGTTCTGGACGACGCCGCGCTGCTCATCCAGCTTGGCCTGGGTGACCGCGCCGAGCAGATAGCCCATGCGATCCGACTCCAGCCACAGCACCCGCTCCAGCCCCCCGGTCGGCACCACGGCGTAGTAGTACGTCTGGTCCAGCGAGGTGGCGCCGTTGACGGCGGAGGCGCCGATCTCCTGCAGCGGCGGCATGTATTCGTCGTCGCGATGCTCCGAGCCGTTGAACATCAGATGCTCGAACAGATGGGCGAAGCCGGACTTGCCGGCCGGCTCATTCATCGAACCCACATGGTACCAGACCGCGACCGCCACCTTGGGCGTCGAATGATCCTCGTGGACCACGACGCGAAGACCATTGGGCAGGGTGAACTGCTCATAGGGGATCAGGGCCGGTTCCTGCGGCGCGGACTGCGCGAAGCCCGCCCCGGGCGTCAGGACCATCGCGGCCGACGCGAGCACCAGAATCATCTTCTTCATCGTGTGTCCTGACGTGTGGAAAGCGGCCGGCGCGTCATCGACGCGCCGGCCGTGGGCAGGGCGGGGAGCGCGATCAGAACGTGGCCGAGAGGCCGATCTTGAAACTGCGGCCGCCGAGGTAGGTCGCACGGGTGTAGTATTTGGGCGTGCCGCCCTCCCCACCGAAGGTCTGCTCGAGGTCCGGATCCCCGGTGCCGTTGAGCAGGTCGTTGGCCTCAACATAGATGCGGAAGCTGCCGGACTGCGGGCGCAAATAGTATTCCGCGCGGAAATCGAGCGTCTCTACACCTTCGCTGTAGACGCTCAGACCGCGCGGCTGGAACAGGCTCAGCGCCCTCGACTGATAGCCGTAGGCCAGCGTCGCATCGATATCGTACTTGTTGTAGGTCAGCGCCGCCGTGCCCGAATGGGCCGGCTGCTGAACGAACGGCAAGTCATTGAAGGTGTAGACGTTGTCCGGAATCGGGTCATAGGCCCAGTTGTACTGGTCGGTGCGTGAGCTCTCGGTATAGGTGTGATTCAGGAACACCCCGAGGCCGCTCCAGATCCCGGGCAGGAAGTCGAAGCGCCGCTCCATCTGGGCCTCGATGCCCCAGATCGTCGCCACTTCGTCGCTGTTCACCGGACTGCCGCCGGTGATGAAGACCGAACCGGGGTTGGCAGGGTCGAAATAGGGCGCGCCGTTGAAATAGGGGTGATCCGGCAAGGTCACCGCCGACAGCACCGCCGGGCCATTGGTGATGTTGTTCTGCAGCAGATTGTCGATCCGCTTGTAGAAGCCGCTCAGCTTGATGATGCCGATCCCCGAATAGTACTCGACGCTCAGGTCGAAATTGTCGGTGGTCGCCGGCTTCAGATCGGGATTGCCGCTGTTGATCTGCAGGATCGGCTTGACGCCTTCCGGACCCGGAATCGGGAAGTTGATGAAGGCAATCCGCGTCTCGCTGGAGAGCTGACCGATGGCGGGGCGAGCGACCGAGAGGAAATAACCGCCGCGGAAGATCAGATCGTCATTGACGCGATAGTTGAACAGCACCCGCGGCAGGATGTCTTCCGCCGTGGCTTCCTGGGTAACCAGCCGCGTGAACTCGTTCTGGAAGATGAAGTCCACGCCGATGCCGCCGCCATTCTCGGGCAGGATCGGGCCGGTATAGACGGGGAAGTTCAGATTGGTGGCTTCCAGCTTGGTGTTGTTGTAGCGCACCCCGCCGATCACCTCGAGTTTGCCGATGTCGATCCGGGCCTGGAGATAGGCGGCGAAATTGGTTTCCTCGGTGGTCTCATTGCCCTGGTCAGGGTGCGGCGTGATCGGGGTCAACGTCAGCCCTGATCCGCCGGCGACATAGCTGCCCAGATTCTCGACGAAGTCCCGGATGGTCGCCTCGCTGAGCGTGGAGAAGCCGGGCGCGGTCAGGCCGATGCGCGTCAGGTCGGACGGTTCGAAGGCAAAGCCCAGCGCCGACACCGGAATATTGCCGCCGAGCTGGCTACGGGTGAGATTGCTGCGGAACTCAGCCCGTTCGTACAGCGCGCCGACCTCGACATAGTTCAGCAAACCGCCGCCCGAGGTCCAGCGCGCGCTGCCGCTGGCCGTATAGCGGTCGTTGCTGCCCTCTGACTCGTCGATCTGTCCGCTGGCGTTGTCGATGGTGAAGGCGGACGGATCGTTGACCACAGCCCAGCCCTGGCTGCTGAGCAGCGGCAGGGGAATGCCGCTGCCGCTGCGCGGACCAAAGCCGGTGATGATGACGCCGGTGTCCGGATCGACGGCCTCGGGCAGGAACAGCGCCGCGGTCGCATCCGTATCGGGCATCCGCAGCTGGGTGCTGAAGCTGGCCGGATGCCGCTCCGTGCCGTGGGCGTAACCAGCCAGATATTTGAACTCGAACTGGCCGAGGGTGGTCTTGCCGTTCACGCTGTAGGTGTCGGTGATCTGCCGCACGTCGCGGTCATAGGAATACGCTTGCGAGCGCGAGATGGCGGCGTTGCCCGGCGTCAGATCAAGCGCCAGCTGGGCGTTGGTCCCGCCCGGCGGCACAACATATTCTGCGGCGGTCGAGAAGGTGTCCGACAGGGAGAAGAAGTCGGACCGCGCCTCGGCGTGCTGGAAGTCGAACTTCAGGTTCGTATGGCTGGCAATCTGCCACTCGGCGGAGAGCGTCGCGGCGAGGGTCTCGGCTTCATTGTGGAAGAAGCTGGTGACGAGGCCGCCCGGATAGGCCTGATCCTCGCCGTCGATGAAGGGGAAGTTGAACAACGGATCCAGGGCTTCCAGCGTCGTGACCGGATCGCCGTTCGAGTCCAGCGGCAGGTAGCGGCCGAAATTGAGACGTCCACCGTTGCTGCCCGAGTCATAGGCGATCGAGCGGGTCGAGTGCTTGCGATACTGGACCGAGGCGCTGAGGCCGAAATTGCCGCCGAATGTCCTGGCGACAGTAGCCGACGCCAGATAGTCGTTGCCGAAATCGTCCGGGACCTGACCGCCCTCGACCAGCACGTTGATATAGCGTTCGGGCCGATCGAGCGGCGACATCGTCTCGATCTCTATCAGCCCGCCCGTGCCCGCGCTGTCCTGGCTGGGCAGCAGCGATTTGTTGATCGTGATCCGGCTGACGGAGTCGGCGAGCAGGTTCGACAGATCGGCCGAACGACCGAGACCATTGCCGACCGGCAGGTTCAAACCGTTCAGCTTGACCGCGTTCATGTCGGGCTCGAGCCCACGCACGATCACATTGGTTCCGTCACCAGTCACTGAGTTTCGCTGGAAGGACACGCCCGGCGCCCGGCGCAGCGCCTCGGAGAAGGTCGTGCCGGTGAAGTTGCCGAGATCGTCGGCCGAGATCACGTCGGCGCTGTTTTCGGCGGTCCGCTGCAGGTTGAGCGCATTCGCCCGCGCGCTGCGCGAGCCGTAAACGAGGACGTCATCGACCGTCCCGACCGAAGTTCCTCCGAGGATGAACACCTGGGCCCGCGCCGAGCCGGGCGAGATGGTCACCGTCTCGACGAGGGTGTCGTAGCCCAAAAACGAGACTTCGACGGTGTAGGACCCGGCCGGCAGCGACGGAAACCGAAAGCTGCCGAAATCGTCGACGCTGGTGGTCTGACCCGTCTCGACGATGCGCACCAGCGCGCCATCCAGACCGCGGTTGCCATCGGCGAGAGAGACCTGGCCGATCAGGGAACCCGGACCCTGCCGGACCTGCTGCCCGGTCGCGGCGCCGTTGACCACGAACGAACCGCCGTCGGTGATGCTGAGCCTCAGCCCGGAGCCGCGCAGAACCGTCTCATAGGCGGTGCGCGCCGAAAAACTTCCGCGCAGCGGCGGCGCCGCCCTGCCCCGCAATTCCTCGCCGGAGAACACCACATTGGTATCGGTCTGCGCAGCGATGGCGCGCAGCGAGGTCTCGAGCGGCTGGGCCGGCAGATCAAAAGCATAGAGCGCCTGGGCCTGGGCCTGGGTCGCCAGAACGAGCGTGCTGGCGCTGACGGCCAACATGGCCAGTGTGCGTGAATACATGAATCCCCCCATGGGAGCCCCATCCCTTCGGACCCCACAAGAGTAGACGCAGCGCGGCCGCAAAACCGACACGATCGGGACACAAAAAAATCACCGCCCCGTCAGCGCTTGATGTGCAGGGCGTCATCCTCCTTCTCGATGCGCAGCCCGTGCAGGGTCGCGGCCGCTTCGGCGAAGTCCGGCGCATTGGTCGCGAAGACGCCGGAGACCGGCAGGGCCGCGACCCGGGGATCGTCGACGACGATCACCGGACCGCCATAGCGGTTCAACTCGGTCACGGCCTCGCCCAGCGGCGTTTCGCTAAAAACGGTCTGACCGCGCCGCCACGCGGTCGCGGCCTCGATGGACCCGGGCTCGATACGGCGCGGGCCGTCCAGCGGCTCGGTCAGCTTCTCGCCGGGCCGGAGCACCAAAGGCGCCTCAACCGCGCCGCCCGTTCGCGGGCGGTCGTGCGAGACGGCGACCTTCCCCTTGATCAGGGTGACGACCACGTCGTCGCGGGTCCGGCGAACCGTGAAGACGGTGCCTAGCGCCACAACGCGCGTGTCCCCGGCGACCACGACGAAAGGCCTGTCAGCGTCATGCGCGACCTCGAACATCGCCTCGCCCCGATCCAGTTCGATCTGGCGGCGCTCCGCATTGAACCGGACGTCCACCTGGGTGTCGGTGTTCAGCGCAATGCGGCTGCCGTCGGCGAGCGTCGCCACCTTCTGTTCGCCAGCCGCCGTCGCATAGGCCCCGGCGTCCGCCAGCGACCACCAGAGCGCGCCGAAACTGACGACCACAGCCAGACAGGCCGCCATGGCCGCCGGGTACAGCATCCGCCGTCGGGCGACGGGCGGGGGCGGATACAGCTCCTCCTGTCCGTATCGCGCCGCACGCGGCAGGATCGCCCAGGTTTCATTGGCCCGCTCGAACGCCTCGGCATGGGCGGGATCGGCCGCCAGCCACGCATCCAGAGCCGGCCTCACGGCCTCCTCCTCGGCGCCGTGCAGCCGCGCCAGCCAGACGGCGGCGTCGGCGTCGATGCTGCGGGTGGGAGTGGCCGGGGTCACGATTGCGCCATCCAGTTCATCAGTTGCAACGTCGCGCGGGCGACCAGTTTCTCGACGGCGGCGACCGACATATCTTCCGAAGCAGCGATCTCGGCGTAGCTCATGTTCTCAAGGCGGCGCTTCAGCAGAATCCGCCGCGTGCGCTCGGGCAGTCGTTCCAGACCCGCCGCCGCCTGACGCAGCCGCGCCCTCGCCTCGACGATCCGGGCGGGGTCCGGGGCGGCGTCGACGATCTGGTGGATCTCCGCCCCGTCGGACAGCGGCATATGCCGGCTGCGGCGCTGTCGGTCGATCGACAGGTTCACCGCGGCCCGGACCAGCAGGGCTTCATGAGACTGGACCGCGTGCTGTTGCTGATATTGATCCACCTTCAGATACGCCTCGTGCACAAGCTCATCGGCGTCCTGATCAGAGATCCCCTGCCGCATGACAGCCCGTCGGGCCTTTTTGAGAATTTCCGCGAGCGTTGCCATCGGGGACCCTGCCTCAGTCATTCAGACGGTCGAGCGCGCGAAACCCGACATGCGGCGTGCAACCATTGGTGTTTTTTCTTTCGCGCGAGGCGAGGACGGCCGGATATCTCCGGCCCGGGCGTTACGGTTGCGCGGCGATGGCGATGGACGAAAGGTCCGTGCCGGCGTCGATCATCTTGCCTGAGGCCTTGCGCTCTGAATAGCGGTCGACCAGCCGGCCCGCATGGGGTCGGGTCAGGACGGTGAACCGCACCAGTTCCTCCATCACATCGACGATCCGGTCATAATAGGCGGACGGCTTCATCCGGCCGGCCTCGTCGAACTCTTCAAAGGCCTTGGCGACGCTGGACTGATTGGGGATGGTGATCATCCGCATCCAGCGGCCGAGAAGGCGCAGGGCGTTGACGGCGTTGAAACTCTGCGACCCGCCGGACACCTGCATCACCGCCAGGGTTCGACCCTGGGTCGGGCGCACGCCGCCCATGCTGAGCGGCAGGTGGTCGATCTGCAGCTTCAGCAGGCCGGAGACCGTCCCGTGCCGTTCGGGACTGCACCAGACCATGCCTTCCGACCACAGGGCGTGCTCACGCAACTCCCGGACCGCCGGATGGTCGTCATCGCCGGGCGACCCCGGAAGCGGCAGATCGGACGGATCGAAGATGCGCGTCTCGCAGCCCATGAAGCGCAGCAGACGGGCCGCCTCCTCGACGCACAGGCGCGAATAGGACCTCGGCCGCAATGAGCCGTAGAGCAGCAGGATACGCGGCGGGGGTTCCGCCGGTCCGAGACCCGACGCCGGCGCGCTGGACAGAAAGGCCGGATCGAGCGCCGGCAGGTGGTCCGGATCGGGCAGGTCGCGCAGGCGGTCCATCAGCCCGCCTCCCGCGCCGGGGCCGTATCAGGGAAGAAGCGCCGGCCCAGCCACAGGGCGACCGGCACCAGCAGGATCAGCACCGGCACCTCGACCAGCGGGCCGATCACCGCCGCGAAGGCCACCGGCGACGCCAGGCCGAAGGCGGCGATGGCCACGGCGATCGCCAGCTCGAAATTGTTGGACGCGGCGGTGAAGGCCAGGGCCGTGGTGCGCGGATAGTCGGCGTCGATCAACCGCCCCATCAGGAAGCTGACCACGAACATCACCAGGAAATAGATGGTCAGTGGAATCGCGATCCGGATGGCGTCCAGCGGCAGGGCGACGACCTCGCCGCCCTTGAGGCTGAACATGGCGACGATGGTGAACAGCAGGGCGATCAGGGTGATCGGCCCGATGCGCGGCAGAAAGCGGTCCTCGTACCAGTCGGCCCCCTTGCGCGCGATCAACACCCGTCGGCTCAGGACGCCGCCCACGAACGGCAGACCGAGATAGACCAGCACCGCCCCGGCGATGGTCCAGACGCTGACGTCCACCACGCTGCCCTCGAGGCCGAACACCGGCGGCAGGACGGTGAGGAAGAACCACGCATAGAGGCTGAAGAAGGCGATCTGGAAGATCGAGTTGAAGGCGACCAGCCCGGCCACATACTGGTTGTCGCCGCGCGCCAGCTGGTTCCACACCAGCACCATGGCGATGCAGCGCGCCAGACCGATCAGGATCACCCCGGTCATGTACTCGGGGTAGTCGCGCAGGAAGACCACCGCCAGGGCGAACATCAGCACCGGGCCCAGCACCCAGTTCTGGAACTGCGACAGGGCCAGCACCCGCTTGTCGGCGAACACCCGCGGCAGCGCCTCGTATTTCACCTTCGCCAGCGGCGGATACATCATCAGGATCAGGCCGATGGCGATCGGGACGTTGGTCGTGCCGACCGACAGGCTCTCCAGCCAGGCCGGCAGGCCGGGTATGAGGGTTCCCAGCGCCACCCCGGCCGCCATGGCGGCGAAGATCCACAGGGTCAGCCAGCGGTCCAGAAAGGACAGCCGGCGCGGGGCGGCCTTCGGGGTGTCGACGACAGGCGTATCGATCACCGGGCTGCCCGCCGTCCGTCGGCGTCGATCACGACCTCTCCGTCCTCCTTGGTGAACGGCTTCAGGCCCTCGGCTGGCAGCAGGTCGAGAACCGCCTCCGACGGACGACAGAGCTTGACGCCCTTGGCGGTGACTACGATCGGCCGGTTCAGCAGGATCGGATGAGCCTCGACGGCGGCCAGCAGTTCCTCGTCGGACCGCGCAGGATCGCCGAGCCCGAGCTCTGCGAAGGGCGTAGCCTTTTCCCGCAGCAGGTCGCGCAGCGGCACGCCGGCCCGCGCGGCCAGGTCGGCCACCTCGGCCCGCGACGGCGGCGTCTTCAGATACTCGATGACCTTGGGCTCCAGCCCCACATGCCGGATCAGCTCCAGCGTGTTGCGGGACGTCCCGCAGGCCGGGTTATGGTAGATGACGACGTCCATCGGCGATCCTCAGGCGCGCGTCGGCGCCAGGTCCTTGAGAAGCGGTTCGCAGAGGTCGGCCCGGCCTCCGCAGCAGTCGGTCAGCAGGAACAGCACCAGGCCGCGCAGCCGGTCCAGATCGGCCCGGTAGACGATCGACCGCCCGCGCCGCTCGGAGGCGACCAGGCCGGCTCGCGACAGCACGCCCAGATGGGCCGACATGGTATTCGCCGGGACCGCCAGATGATGGGCGATTTCGCCGGCCGGGAGACCGTCCGGCTCGTGACGCACGAGCAGACGGAAGGTCTCAAGCCGGGTCGCCTGGGACAGGGCGGCGAGCGCGAAGAGGGCCGTCTCGGTTTCCATAATTCCAGCATAATGGAATGGTTTCGGACTGCAAGACCACGGCCCGGCTCCGCGGTCATGCAGAGCTGCGCCGACGGCGGCCCAGCATGACCGGGTGAGAAGCTAGACCCAGTGCGCCGGACCCACGGGAACGACGCCCGACGGGTTCAACTGCCGATGGCTTTCGTAATAGTGCCGCTTGATGTGCTCGACATTGACCGTGTCGGCTACGCCCGGCAGGGCGTGGAAGGCGCGCAGATATCGCCACAGCGCCGGATAGTCGACGATGCGGCGCAGGTTGCATTTGAAGTGGCCGTGATAGACCAGATCGAAGCGGATCAGGGTGGTGAACAGCCGGATATCGGCCTCGGTCAGGCGGTCGCCGGTCAGCCACTCTGACTGCTCAAGACGCTGCTCCAGCCAGTCGAGAGTGTCGAACAGCGGCCCGACCGCCTCTTCATAGGCGTCCTGTTTTGTGGCGAAGCCGGCGCGATAGACGCCGTTGTTCAGGGTCGCATAGACGCGCTCGTTCACGGCGTCGATCTCGGGGCGCAAGGCCTCGGGATAGTAGTCGCCCGCCGTGGCGCCGACGCCGTCGAAGGCGCTGTTGAACATGCGGATGATCTCGGCGGATTCATTGGAGACGATGGTCCCGCGCTGGCGGTCCCACAGGACCGGCACGGTGACCTTGCCGGTGTAGTCGGGATCGGCGGCCGTATAGACCTGATGCAGAAAGTCGGCGCCGTGGATCGGATCGCCGGTCACGCCGGGACCGGGCCGGAAGGTCCAGCCATCGTCCCGCATAACCCAGTGCACGGTCGAGACATCGATCATCTCCTCCAGGCCCTTGAACCGGCGCATGATCAGGGTGCGGTGCGCCCACGGACAGGCGAGGCTGACATAGAGGTGGTAGCGCCCCGGTTCCGCCCCGTAGCCGCCCTCCCCGTCCGGTCCCGGTTCGCCATCCGCCGTGACCCAGTTGCGGAACCGGCTTTCCTTGCGCTTGAAGCGGCCGTCCGCCTCGGCGAAGACATCGTCCGACCGCCACTTTCCATCGACCAGCTGTCCCAAGTCGTTCTCCTTCGTTTCAGAAAATGTATCGACGCCGATGGCCCGCGCCATGGCTGATGGCGACCCGCCGTCTCAGGGCCCTTCGACCGGTTTGTCCGCCAGTCGCCGGATCAACCGGATGTCCGGATTGGGCAGGCCGATCCCGGCCTCGCGGCACAGATCGACGACCCGGCGTCGCACCAACGACCCTGTGTCCTGAAAATCAGACCGCCGCGAGTCGGTCCAGAAGGCCAGATCGAACTCGATGTCGGAGGCGTCCAGCGTCCGCACCCTCAGCCGCGGCGGCGGCGTCTCCAGCACGCCTTCGACGCCCGCGACCCCGGCCGGCAGAAGTGCGACCAGAGTCTGGATCTCGACCTCATAGCCAAGCCGGAACCGGACGTTGCCGCGGCGCACCGGGTCGGCGGTGTTGTTGGTGATGCGCGAGGTGAAGACCTCGGCATTCGGCACCAGGGTGACCCTGCCGTCGTAGGTGCGGATCTGGGTCGCCCGCAGCTCGATGCGCTCGACCGTGCCCTCGGCGGACTCGCCGATGACGATCTGGTCGCCGATGTGGAACGGGCGCAGCGCCAGGATCAGCAAGCCGCTGACGAAGTTCGACAGGATGTCCTTGAGCGCGAACCCCAGCACCAGACCGGTCAGGCCCAGCCCGGCCACGACCGAGCCGGGGCTGAAGCCGAGAACGTCGGCCGCCACCACCAGCCCCAGAGCCACCAGGCCGAAATAGGTCATCTGCCGCACGAGGCTCTGACGCGTCGGATCCCTGACGACAAGCGGCAGGGCGCGGCGCAGGGCGAACCTGAGCCCCGAGGCGATCATCCAGAACAGCAGGACGACGAGCAGGGCCGCGGCGGCGCGCGGAACAATGCTGACCGTCGATGCGCCCAGTCGCTGCAGCGCCGCCTCAGCCGAGCCCCGCGCCTCGGCCCAGTAGCGCCCGCCCGGCGAGCGGCGAGCCTCACGCGCCTCGGCGAGGGCCTGATCGACGGACAGGGCCCACTGGCGCGCGAGAGCCGCCTGCGACGTCGCCTCCTCGGCGGCGTCCATGAGCGTGACGGTGACGACCGGCTGGTCGCCCACCTCGATCCTCGGCTCGTCACTGTCGATGTCGACGACCCTCGCGGGCGGCGGGGCATCGGGGCGATTGGTCAGGACCGCCAGCCGGGCCTCCACGCGTCGGGCGCGATTGGCCGACCGGTCCGCGCTGTCCCCCGACAAGCGCATGACCTCGCGACCATCCAGGCGAACGCCGCTGCTGGCGGCCTGGGCTGCGACCGGCCCGGACGCCAGAACAAGCGCCCATCCGAAGGCGAGCGCCAGGATCAACCGCACTCCCGTCATGGCCCCGCCTCTCTCATCCGCCTTGCCGTAGTCCCATCTCAACATTCACAGACAAACGAAAGGGCGCCGGTGGAACCGGCGCCCTCGTCGTGAACAGATCCAATCCTAGAAGCGCGACGGAGAGGCGCTTCCCTGCGGCGGGGTTGTCCGTCCAGGCTCATCGGCCATGGTTGTGTCGCGGGCGTCGACCGTTCCAAAGCTGCGGTCTTCACCGGCGACCGGACGCGACTGGTAGCGCGCGCGCTCGGCCAGGACCTGGTCGCGACTGTAGGGTTCGGCCGAGGAGTCGAACTGCTTCCAGCCCTGCTCGCGATACGCGATACCACGAGCCTTCGCGACCTGGCCGCCGTGCCGTTCGAGGGTGGCGACGACGTCATCGACGCGGTCGTCCTCGGCGCGCACGCTGACCAGCGAACCGCCGCGGCGGACGCCCTCGGCATAGACGTGGGCGTCTTCCTCGCTCTCGCCATCCTTGGTCAGGGCGCCGATCAGCCCACCGGTCGCGCCGCCGGCCACCGCGCCGCCGACCGCGCCGGCAGCCGTGGCGGCCAGCCAGC